>CAKKSJ010000197.1 GCA_919902965.1 Burkholderiales bacterium | reverse complement strand
TTTCGTCCTGGGCCGCGTCGAAGGCGGTCAGGCGCGCCAGCCGCGCGTCGAAATCCGCTTCCCGTGTAGACAGACGCAGGATTTCTTTCATCGGGCCGCCTTCGCGAAAGCGTCGACCAGGGGCTGGATCGCGGCGCGCTTGAGCTTCAGCGCCGCCACATTGATGATCAGCCGCGCCGAGATCGGCGCGATTTCCTCCACCGCGCAAAGATTATTGGCCTTCAGCGTATTGCCGCTGGAGACCAGATCGACAATGGCGTCTGCGAGCCCCACCAGCGGGGCGAGTTCCATCGAGCCATACAGCTTGATCAGATCGACGTGCACGCCCTTGGCGGCGAAATGTTCACGCGCCGTCTGCAGGTATTTGGTGGCGACGCGCAGCCGCGCGCCCTGCTTCACCGCCTGCGCATAGTCGAAACCCTGCGGTACCGCCACCATCAGGCGGCACGCCGCGATGCCGAGATCGAGCGGCTGGTACAGCCCGTCGCCGCCATGCTCCAGCAGCACGTCCTTGCCCGCGATGCCGATGTCGGCCGCGCCGTACTGCACATAGGTCGGAGTATCCGAGGCGCGTACAATGATCAGACGCACCCCGGGCCGGCTGGTGGCGATAATCAACTTGCGTGAAGTCTCCGGATCGTCGCGCGGCACCACGCCTGCCGCCTGCAGCAGGGGCAAGGTCTCCTCAAAAATGCGGCCCTTGGACAGGGCGATGGTGATTTGGGACACGGTGAGGCCTGATCGAAAGCGCGATTTTACCGCGTCCGCTCAGGTAATCGCTTGATTCAATGAATTCGTTTGATGCGCGCGCCCAGCTGGGCGAGTTTCTCTTCGATGCACTCGTAGCCGCGGTCCAGATGATAGATGCGCTCGACCACGGTATCGCCTTTGGCCACCAGGCCGGCGATCACCAGGCTGGCCGAGGCGCGCAGATCGGTCGCCATCACGGTGGCGCCCTCAAGCTGCGGCACGCCTTTGACCACGGCGGTATTTCCGGAAATCTCGATATCCGCGCCCAGGCGTTGCAGCTCGAGCGCATGCATGAAGCGGTTCTCGAAAATCGTCTCGGTCAGCACCGCGGTGCCGCGCGCTACACAGTCGAGCGCCATGAATTGCGCCTGCATGTCGGTGGGAAAAGCGGGGTAGGGCGCCGTGCGCAGGTTGACGCTCAGGGGCGGGCCGTCCATCGCAAGGGCGATGCCGTCCTCCTCTGCGGTGATGTTGGCGCCGGCCTCGCGCAGCTTGTCCACCACCGCGGCGAGTAGATGCGCGCTGGTGTTGCGCAATCGCACCGAACCACCGGTCGCGGCGGCAGCGACGAGAAAGGTCCCGGTTTCAATGCGATCCGGCATGATGCGGTGCGTTGCGCCCGCGAGCGCATTCACGCCCTCGATGCTGATCTTGTCGCTCCCGGCGCCCTCGATGTTCGCCCCCATCGCCTTGAGGCAGTTCGCAAGATCGACGACTTCGGGTTCGCGCGCCGCGTTCTCGATCAGCGTAGTGCCATCGGCCAGGCAGGCGGCCATCATCAGATTCTCGGTGCCGGTTACCGTCACCAGGTCGCTGAAGACGCGCGCGCCTTTCAGCCGTTTCGCCCGCGCGATGATGTAGCCATGCTCGACGTTGATCTCCGCGCCCATGGCCTGCAAACCCTTGATATGCAGATCCACCGGCCGCTGCCCGATGGCGCAACCGCCGGGCAGGGACACGCGCGCCTCGCCGCAGCGCGCCAGCAGCGGACCCAGCACCAGAATGGAGGCACGCATGGTCTTGACCAGGTCGTAGGGCGCAAACGGCGAGTGCAAATTACCGGCATCGAGTTCCAGGCCGAGCTTTTCGTCCAGGGACACCGCCACACCCATGCCACCGAGCAGGCTGAGCAGGGTGGTGACGTCGCGCAGGTGCGGCACATTGGCGAGCCGCAGCGGCTCGGCCGAGAGCAGCGCCGCGCACATAATCGGCAGCGCGGCATTCTTGGCGCCGGAAATGCGCACCTCGCCTTCGAGCCGCGCGCCGCCCTGGATCAGAAGTTTATCCATGTTCGCTTTTTTCAGACCGCCTGATCACGCCCTTGCTTCGGACCGTTCACGCTGCCCCGCCGGACTGTTCACGCCACTCCTCGGGAGTGAGCGTCTGCATCGACAGCGCATGCACCTCTTCGCGCATGCGCTCGCCCAGGGCCTGGTAGACGCGCTGATGCCGCTGCACCCGGTTCTTGCCGCTGAATTCGGCGGAGACAATCAGCGCCTGGAAGTGCTGGCCATCACCGGCGAGTTCGATATGTTCGCACGGCAGGCCCTGCTCGATGTACGTCTTGACTACCTCGGGAGTAAGCATGTGCGCCCTTTCAAAGTTCATTTCAAAATGCGGAGAGCGATCCCCTCACGCTCCCCTATCGCGGCCTCTGCAAAATTCATTTTGCAGGGGGTTCTCAATGGCGTAGTTTATATCCGCGCTTCAGCAGCGTGAGCGCAATGGCAGTAAATACCAGCAGATTGAGCAGCGCCACCGCCAGGCTCAGTGCAGGATTGATGTCGGACACGCCGAAAAAGCCATAGCGAAATCCGTCGATCATGTAGAAAAAAGGGTTGAACCTCGACAAATCCTGCCAGAACGCGGGCAGCGAGTGGATGGAGTAAAACACTCCGGACAGGAAGGTAAGCGGCATGATGAGGAAACTCTGAAACGCCGCCACCTGGTCGAACTTGTCGGCCCAGATCCCGGCGATCAGCCCCAGAGCCCCGAGTATGGCGCTGCCTGCCAGCGCGAAGGCGAAAATCCAGAGGGGATGCGCGAAAGACAGGCTGACGAAACCGAGAGACACCAGCAGCACTCCGGCCCCGACGGCCACGCCGCGCACAACCGAAGCGAGCACGTAAGCGGCGAAGAAATCCCAATACGACAGGGGCGGCAGCAGCATGAATATGACATTGCCGGTAACTTTTGACTGGATCAGGCTGGAGGAGCTGTTGGCAAACGCATTTTGCAGCACTGCCATCATCACCAGGCCCGGCACCAGAAACGCCGCGTAGGCCACCTCGCCATAGACCGGCGCGCGCCCCTGCATCACATGCGAGAAAATGAGCAGGTACAACAGCGTGGTCAGCACCGGCGCAGCGACAGTCTGAAACGCCACCTTCCAGAAGCGCAGCATTTCTTTGTACAACAGGGTACTGAAGCCGGACATGGGAATCAGTGCCTGGAGAGGGGAAGAGCGAGTGTCGTCATATCGATAACCCGGCTAGGCCTTGGCGTCTTTCATGATCTGCACGAATACGTCTTCCAGATCCGGCTGCAGCAACTCCAGTTCCTCGATCTGCGCGCCTGCCTCGCGCACCTGCGCAAGCAAGCCTTCGACCTCGGCGTAGTTGCGCACGCGCAGCGTATGCGCGCCGTCGCGGCTGTCGCGTACCCGTGAGGCCAGGGCCGCCGGCAAGCCCGCGCCGGAGAGGCGCAGCCGCAGGTACAGGCTGTCCCTGCGGTTCATCAGATTGCTGGTGCTGTCGAGCGCGACGACGCGCCCCAGTTTCAGCATGGCAATGCGCGCGCACAGGGCTTCCGCCTCCTCCAGGTAGTGGGTGGTCAGCACTATGGTGTGGCCATCGGCGTTCAGGCCGCGCACGAATTCCCACAGCCCCTGGCGCAGTTCGACGTCGACGCCTGCAGTGGGTTCGTCGAGCACGATCACCGGCGGTTTGTGCACCAGTGCCTGTGCAACCAGCACGCGCCGCTTCATGCCGCCCGAGAGCGAGCGCATGTTGGCGTCGGCCTTGCCGGTCAGGTCGAGGTGGTGCATGACCTCGTCTATCCAGGCATCGTTGCGCCTCAGGCCGAAGTAGCCGGACTGCAGGCGCAAGGTTTCGCGCACGCTGAAAAACGGGTCGAACACCAGTTCCTGCGGCACCACGCCCAGCGCGCGGCGCGATTCGCGGTAGCCGGTGACGACGTCGTGCCCGAGCACGCGCACGCTGCCGCTGTCTGCGCGCGCCAGGCCGGCGAGAATGTTGATCAGCGTGGTTTTGCCGGCGCCGTTGGGACCGAGCAGGCCGAAGAATTCCCCTTGCGCCACGTCCAGGTCGACGCCGCCCAGCGCCTGGACATCGCCATAGCGTTTGTGCACCTGCTGGACTTGGATCGCGGGGGTCATTTGCTGTGCCGCGCTTCGCCGCGACTGTGAGTCGATCAGGCCGGAGCGGCCCGCAGCAGCTCTGATACTGCGTAGAGTTCGGCGAGGTTCTGCATAGCCTCGGGCAAATTGGTGAGAGACAGTGCAAGCTCGCGTGCGCGCGCCTCGCGCAAGCACTCCAGGGCCAGCGCCACGGCCGCGGAATCCACTTCGGTGACAGCTTCGAAATCGAGCACCGCCACGCCCTGCACCAGCAGCGCGCGCGCCTCGGCGAGAAGCGCGGAGACGGTGCCGATTGTAACCGGGCCTTGCACCAACAGCCGGTCGCCTTCCTGGGTGATCACTTGGACTTGGCGCCCGCTTCCAGAGACTGGTTCTTGCTGGCGAGCGATTTGATCAGGCCGTCTACCCCGCCCTCGTGAATCTGGGTGTTGAAGCTGTCCCGGTAGTTGGTCACCAGGCTCACGCCGCCGACCACGACATCGTAGACCTTCCAGCCGCCCGGCGTTTTCTCCATGCCGTAATCGATGCTGACCGGCTCGCTGCCCGGCCGTTTGACCTGGGTCCTGACGGTGACGTCGGCGTCCCCCGCCGCGGCGCGCAGCGGCTTGACCTCGATGACCTCGTTCTTGTACGTGGACAGGGCGCCCGAATAGGTGCGTACCAGCAGGGTGCGAAATTCGCCAACCAGCGTAGTCTGTTGCGCCGCACTCGCCTTGCGCCAATTGCGTCCCATTGCGAGCGCCGTCATGCGGGCGAAGTTGAAATGCGGCAGCACCTTGGCGTCGACCAGTTGGTTGATTTTTTTCCGGTCGCCCGCCTTGATGTCCTTGTCCTGTTTGATGATGCCGATCACGTCCTCGGAAATGCTCTTGATCAGGGCGTCAGGGGCCAGCTCCTGCGCGCCGGCCGAGGCCGTCATCAGCAGCGCTAGGCAAAGCGTGGAAAATAGTCTGATCATGGCGATGGTCATTCAGCTTGAAATTTGGCGGGAGCCGCGCCGGAGCTATCGCGCGGTGAGAGAACTTCCGCAATCGGCGCAGGCGCCGCTTGCGCGACGAGAGCCGCCGGTTCGCGGCCGGCCTGCGCGTCGGGCTCAGTGCCGGAGGGCGATTTCGAAGTCCGGTCCGGATCGGGCTCGCGTGGCGGATTGCCGTCGTAAATCAGGCTGCGACGGCGCTGCTGATACGCGCCGCGCAGATAAGAATAGCGATCCAGCGCCGCATCTTCCAACAGTTGGCTTGCGTCGAGCAGATTGGCACGGGTATCAACGACGCGCACGACGTAGAGTTCATTGCGCGTCGGGACGTTGCCCACGTACCAGAGCGGGTCGCCCTGCCAGTCCACGGCCAGCCGGCTGAAGCCGTCGCGCAGGTTGCTCGGCCCCAGAATGGGCAGCACCAGGTAGGCGCCGCTGCCCACGCCCCAAAAACCCAGGGTCTGGCCGAAATCCTCGTTATGCTTGTCCAGCCCGGCATTGCTGGCGACATCCAGCACACCCAGCAAGCCTGCGGTGGTATTGATCGCGAATCGGCCGAAATCGCTCACGCCGGCGCCGATCTTGCCTTGCAGAATATTGTTGACGCCGATCCAGATATCGCCCAGGTTGGCGAAAAAATTGCTCACGCCGGTACGCGCGAAATCCGGCAACACCGCTTTGTAGCCGCTCGCCACCGGCTTGATAATGGCCTTGTCCACGCCGTCGTTGAAGCTGTACATGGCGCGGTTGTAGCCCTCCAGCGGATCATCGGGATTGCCACCGGTCGTGGCGCAGCCGCTCAGACCGCCCAGCGCGCCGGCCAATAGCAATACGCATACACACCGCAGCATAATTATCGTCCTTGTCATTTGCCGCCCTTGTCGCCGTCCGCCGCTTTGCTGAACAGGAATTGACTGATCAGGTTTTCCAGCACGACCGCGGACTGCGTAAGCTTGAATTTGTCGCCGTCTTTCAGTTTCACCGTGTCGCCGCCGGCGGAAAGGCCCACGTACTGCTCGCCCAGCAGGCCGGCGGTCAGGATTTTTACCGAGGTGTCCTTGGGAAACAAATAGCGCTTGTCGATCGCCAGGGTCACCGTCGCTTCGTAGATCGAAGTATCGAAGGCGATGTTTTCGACCCGCCCGACCACTACGCCGGCGCTTTTCACCGGCGCCCGCTTCTTAAGGCCGCCAATGTTATCAAAATTCGCCGTAACTAGATAGGTTTCCGCAGCGGAGAAGGATGCAAGATTCCCCACTTTCAGAGCCAAAAACAGGAGCGCACCCAAGCCCATGGCGACAAACACGCCCGCCCACAGATCCAGTGCCTTACGCTTCATCATCCTTAGACCCCTCGAAACATGAATGCAGTCAACATGAAATCCAGCGCGAGTATCGACAGCGACGAGGTCACCACCGTGCGCGTGGTTGCGCCCGACACGCCCTCAGCGGTAGGCGGGGCGTCGTAGCCCTCGAATACCGCAATCCAGGTGACCGCAATGCCAAACACCAGGCTTTTGATCACGCCATTGAGTATGTCCTCGCGAAAATCGACCGCGGCCTGCATTTGCGACCAGAAAGACCCTTCGTCGACCCCGATCAGCCGTACGCCAACCAGGTAGCCGCCGAAAACCCCCATCCCCGAAAACATGGCTGCCAGCAAGGGCATGGAAATCACACCGGCCCAGAAGCGCGGCGCGATCACCCGCGCTATCGGGTCCACGGCCATCATTTCCATTGCCGCGAGCTGCTCGGTCGCTTTCATCAGGCCGACTTCGGCCGTGATGGCGGAGCCGGCCCGGCTGGCGAACAACAGGCCGGACACCACCGGCCCGAGCTCGCGCACCAGGGACAGCGCCACCAGCACGCCCAGCGCCGAAGAAGAGCCATAGCGCTCCAGCGTGTCGTATCCCTGCAGGCCCAGCACCATGCCGACGAACAGGCCGGACACCAGGATGATAATCAGCGACATCACGCCGACAAAATAGATCTCCCGCACCACCAGTGAGAAGCGTCGCAAGCACATCCCCGAGTTGCGCAGCGTCAACAGCAGGAAACGGCTGGCGAAGCCGAGCCGGTGAACTGCGCCTACAACGCGGCCGCCCAGCCTTTCAAGAAAGTCGCGAACGGCGTTCATGCGTGTTCCCGGGCGCGCAGGTCGGTCGCGTAGTCCTCGGCCGGATAATGAAACGGCAAATGTCCATCCGTCTCCCCGTAGACAAACTGGTGCACAAACGGCTCAGCGGAGGCGCGCAGCTCGTCGGGGGTACCCTGCGCAAGGATCGCGCCCTCGGACATCAAATAGACGTAGTCGACCAGCTCCAGCGCCTCGGCCACGTCGTGCGTGACTATGATGGAAGTGGCGCCCAGCGCATCGTTCAGGCGCCGGATCAGCTGGCCGATGACGCCCATGGAGACGGGATCCAGACCGGTGAATGGTTCGTCGTACATAATCAGCATCGGGTCGAGCGCGATGGTGCGCGCCAGCGCGACGCGCCTCGCCATCCCGCCCGAAAGCTCGGAAGGCATGAGCTGGTGCGCGCCGCGCAGACCCACCGCCTGCAGCTTCATGAGCACCAGATCGTCGATCAGTTCCTGCGGCATATCGGTGTGTTCGCGCATCTGGAAAGCGACGTTTTCATAGCAGGACATATCCGTAAACAGGGCGCCGAACTGGAACAGCATCCCCATTCTGCGGCGCAGCGCATATCGATCCTCGTGATTCAGCCCGGCCACCGACTTGCCGCCGACCCGCACTTCTCCCTGAGTGGGACGCAGCGAGCCTCCGATCAAACGCAGCAGTGTCGTCTTGCCGCAACCGGACAGCCCCATGATCGCGACCACCTGGCCGCGACCGATGCCGAGATTTACGTCCTTCAGAACCGGACGCCTAGCGTAGGCGAAACTAACATTTTCGACCTCGACCAGATTGTCTGCTGCGGGTGTCGTAGGCACGGAATGGTGTCGGCCAAATTCGGGGAGATCGCATTCTACCAGACGGGTAACAGGGTGCACTCGAACCGGTGAGGCGAGCACCCCGCTACACCTCGGCGCGCGAGCGGCTCTGTTATAGTATTTACTTTACACCGCTCATCGCATCCAATGGCGCAATCGGCTGTCCGTTTCGACCAGGTCCGCAAGAACTACGGCAAGCAGGCAGTGCTGCAGGGGATAGACCTCGACATCACCGCAGGGATGAGCTTCGGCCTGGTCGGCGTCAATGGCGCGGGCAAGACGACGCTGATCAAATGCCTGCTCGATTTTTGCCACCTCGACGGCGGCCGCATCGAGGTCTTCGGGATCCGGCATACCGACAACCCTGCCCGGGCGCGGCTGGCTTTTCTGCCGGAGCGATTCATGCCCCCCTATTTCCTTACCGGCCGCGATTTTCTGAACTACATGCTCGCGCTCGACAAACGCGCGGCCGGCGAAGACCGGGTGCGCGCCATGTTCGACGATCTCGATCTGGACGCGGCGGCGCTGGACAAACCGGTGCGCACCTATTCAAAGGGCATGACGCAAAAGCTGGGGCTGGCGGCCTGCCTGCTGGCCGAGCCCGACCTGCTGATTCTTGATGAACCCATGAGCGGGCTGGACCCGCTGGCGCGCGCGCGCGTCAAACAGCTGTTGCGGCAATTGCGCGAGCGCGGCCGCACCCTGTTCTTCACCTCACACGCCTTGTCCGACGTCGAGGAAATTTGCGAACATATGCTGGTCCTGCACCAGGGCCGGTCTTGTTATTCGGGCAGCCCGAGCGCATTGCGGCAGGACTACTCCTGCGAATCGATGGAACAGGCCTTTCTGAAATGTATCGAGAGCGGCGCCCATGACTAAGAAGCCCTTTCAGAATTCCCAAAACGACCCCCATATAGGGGAGTCTGAAGAGATGCGCCCCGAAGGTCTCGATACCCCTAGAGGGGAAAGTCTCCTCGGGGGATATCCCCTCATGTTGATATGAGCGATAACAAGCCCAGCCTGTTGATCGTCGACGACGATCCGCTGATCACCGACACCCTCGTCTACGCCCTGGGCAAGGATTTCGAGGTGATGGTGAGCGACTCGCGCAAGAACGCCGTGAACCTGGTACGCGGCATGCACAGCCCGCCGCAGCTGGCGCTGGTGGACCTGGGATTGCCGCCGCTGCCGCACCGGCCGGACGAAGGCTTCCAGCTCGTCACCGAATTGCTCGCGCACTCTCCGGCGATGAAGATACTGGTGCTTTCGGGCCAGAACGACGCCGCCAACGCGCGCCATGCGCGCACCCTGGGCGCGGCCGACTTCGTCGCCAAACCCTGCGAGGCCGAAGGCCTGAAAAAACTTCTGCTGCACGCACTGCAAATCCGTGCGGCAGAAATCTCCGGCGATGCCGATGCCGAGTCAGCACAGTTGATCGGCGCGAGCCCGGCGCTGGAAAAACTGAAGAGCCAGATCAGCCAGTATGCGGATTCGCCTTTCCCGGCGCTGATCGAAGGCGAGTCGGGCAGCGGCAAAGAAGTTGTCGCCAGTCTGTTGCACCGCCTGTCTACGCGCAGGGACAAACCCTGGTTCGCGCTCAACTGCGCTGCCATTGCCCCCACATTGGTCGAGCCCACGCTGTTCGGCTACTCCAAGGGCGCGTTTACCGGCGCCAACGCCAACAAATCGGGATATTTCGAGGATGCACAGGAAGGCACGCTGTTGCTAGACGAGATCGGCGAGTTGCCGCTGGAATTGCAGGCCAAGCTGTTGCGCGTGATCGAGAACGGCGAGTTTCAGCGCGTAGGCGAGACGCAGCAACGCGTTTCCCATGCTCGTGTGATCGCGGCCACCAACCGCGACCTGCGCCAGGAAATAAAGAGCGGACGCTTTCGCGCCGACCTGTACCATCGCCTGTCGGTATTCTCGATCAGCGTTCCGCCGCTGCGCGAAATGGGCGATGACAGGACACTGCTGCTCGCCCGCTTCACCCGTTTCTACGCGGAACAGGCCAAGCTCGCGCCGTTCGCGCTGGATGAGAAAGCAAACGAGCTGTGGCGCAGTTACCCGTTTCCCGGCAACGTGCGCGAACTCAAGAACATCGTGATCCGACTTACCACCAAGTATCCCGGCCAAAAGCTATCGGTGCTGGAACTCGAACCCGAACTCGAGCCCGCGGCACCGGCGCCAGCGCGTGCAGAGACCGCGCTGGTGGAGCCCGTGCCGACCAGCGATCCGCAGGCGCTGATCGAACAGGCACTGCGCCATTTGCAGCGCGAGCGCCAGTTCAATCTCGACGACATACTGCGCGCCTGGGAGCAGGGTTACATCCAGGCTGCCATGCGCCTGACCCACGGCAACGTCAGCCAGGCGGCAAAAATGCTCGGCGTCAACCGCACCACCCTGTACTCGCGTATGGACCAGCAGGACAAGAAATAGACGGCACCATGTACCTCAACCACTTCGGCTTGAACGAGCCCCCTTTTCGCATTACCCCGCACACTGATTTCTTCTTCGGCGGCGCCAATCGCGGCCCTACGCTGGAAGCCTTGCTCTACGCCATCACCCATGACGAGGGCATCGTCAAGGTGTCGGGCGAAGTCGGCAGCGGCAAGACCATGCTGTGCCGGGTGCTGATGGAGCGCCTGCCCGCGCAAGTGCAAACGATTTTGCTGGCGAATCCGGCGCTTTCGCGCGACGAAATCATCTACGCCATCGGCGAAGAATTGGACATCAAACCACAGAGCGAGCGCCTGTCGGTGCTGCTGCTCAAGCTGCAGGATCACCTGATCACCCTGTACGGCGACAACCAGCGCGTGGTGCTCTTGATCGATGAAGCGCACGCCATGCCGCAGGAAACGCTGGAACAGATACGGCTGCTGTCCAACCTCGAGACCAGCCACGCGAAACTGCTGCAGATCGTGCTGTTCGGACAGCCTGAACTGGACGAGCACCTGAACCTGCCGCACATGCGTCAATTGAAGGAGCGCATTACCCACAGTTTTCGCCTGGAGCCCATGCTGCGCTCGGATGTCGAGGCCTATCTCGACTTCCGCATGCGCGCGGCCGGCTACCGCGGGCCGAATCTATTCAGCCCTGAAGCAGTGCGCCGCATCGTCAAAGCCTCCGAGGGACTGACCAGGCGCGTCAATATTCTTGCAGACAAGGCTTTGCTCGCCGCCTTCGCCGATAACGAGCACGGCATCACCGCCAAGCACGTAGACCGCGCCATCCGCGACTCCGAGTTCCATCGGCCTGCCATGAGCAAAGCCAAAATCGGCCTGGCCGCAGGCGGCGTTGCGGCAGGTCTCGCGCTGGGGCTGGGCCTGCACTTCCTGCTGTCGCCGTCGCTGCCATCGGCGCCGCAGGCTGCACCGACCGCCACAATCAGTGCCCAGGCGGCTGAGCCGGCGAAGCTTAAACCGGCAGTTCCTGCAGTTCAGGCATCGAACACAGGCGCCGTTCAAGGCAATAGCGGGGGCGCAGCGACGGCCGCAAGCAGCATGCCACCGGCACAGGCGCCGGCTCTCGCGTCGGCGGTTTCCGCAGCCGCGGCCTCGAACGCCGCGGCGGCGCCGCCGGATGTCGGCAGCAAGCCTGTGGTCGCGAACTCCGCTGATCAGTCCGCCCCGGCCGGCGCCGGGCCGGGTGCGCCGGGATATGTGCCGCCGCCGCCCGCGGGAAAACTCACGCGGGCACGCTATGCCGCCACCCAGGAATGGCTGCAGGACGCGCGCGGCGATCACTACTCAATTCAGCTGTATACGGCCAGCGCGCGCGATTTGTACAGGGTGGAAGTAATGCTCGCAAACGCAACGGCCGAAAAACTGGATCTGTCGAATTTCTACGTCTACGGCGTAAAGATCGACGATCAGCAGCATTATCGACTCGCTTACGGACTCTTTCCCGGATTCAGTGCAGCCAATCGGGCCATCAAAAATCTGCCTGCTCCCTACAGGCAATTCAGCCCGTATCTGCGCAATGTGGAACGCATGCGCAGCCAGAACCGGCAATAGGGAATTTCGTCCCGGTAAACGCGCAGGACACGGTTCTCGCGACAAGCCGCTTCTTCCGGTCTAGGGCGCATATTGCGCAAACATGGATGTACTATATAATCCAAAAGGGGAAACTATATACATATCAATGGCGAGGGACATGAATCCTAAAGTTGCGCTGATGTTTGCGGCCTGCTTGCTCTCCGCCGGTTGCAGCATACAGCCGATGAAGCCCTCGCCCGGACACGTACAAGCCCCCGCGCCTGTGCCCGCAGGCGATATCCCCGAGCCCGTGCGGATCACGCCCATACTGCCCAAGCCCACGCCTTCGGTGCAGCCAGAAACTTATAGTGTGGTGGTCAATAACGTCAAGGTGCAGGAATTGCTGTTCGCGCTCGCGCGCGATGCCAAGCTCAATGTCGACATCCATTCCGGCATACTCGGCAGCGTCACGCTCAACGCCATCGATCAGACGCTGCAGCAGCTGCTCGCGCGCATCGCCAAGCAGGTGGACATGCGCTACGAACTCGACGGCCCCAACCTGGCAGTGATGCCGGACACGCCCTATCTGCGCATCTATAAAATAGATTACGTCAACATGCAGCGCGATACCGATAGCAAAATCGGCACTTCCACCCAGGTGGCGACGCCAGGTGCGACCGGCGGCGGGGGCGGCGGCGGCAATCAGTCGAGCACTTCGATAACCAACACGGCAAAAAATCATTTCTGGGATACGCTGGTCAAGAACGTCAAGGAGCTGCTGCAGGAGACCGACAAAATTCTGCCGGCGTCTGGACAGGCTGGCGCGCAGCCGGCGGCAACGTTCCGCGAGGCGGCTTCGGTGATCTCCAACCCCGAATCAGGCGTGCTCAGCATTCGCGCCACCTCGCGCCAGCACGAGAAAATCCAGGAATTCCTCGACCAGGTGCTTAGCAACGCCAAACGCCAGGTGCTCATCGAGGCCACCATCGCCGAAGTGCAATTGAGCAACCAGTATCAGCAGGGCATAGACTGGTCGGCGGGACGCATGGGTTCGACCGGATTCACCTTCAATCAATCCGCCAGCGGCAACACCACGGCGTCGCCGACCGGCAGCATATTCGTGATCGGCGCCGCCGCGCCCAATTACAGCAATCTGCTCGCTTCGGTAAAGCTGCTCGAATCATTCGGCAATGTGCGCGTGCTCTCCAGCCCGCGGCTGACGGTGCTCAACAACCAGACCGCGATCCTGAAGGTGGTGGACAACCAGGTCTATTTCACTATTCAATCGACGACCGTTCCGGGCACAGGTGGTAGCCCGGCGATCACAACGTTCACCACTACGCCCAACATCGTGGCCGTCGGTTTGATCATGAACGTGACGCCGCAGATCAGCGACGCAGACAGCGTGCTGCTCAATGTGCGTCCCAGCATATCGCGCATCGTCGGCAATGTTCCCGATCCCAACCCGAGCCTGGTGGTGACCAGCAATATTCCGGTGATCCAGACACGTGAAATGGAATCCCTGATCAAGGTCAACAGCGGCCAGATCGCGGTGATGGGCGGATTGATCCAGGACCGCGTCAACGACCTCGAGGACAGCGTCCCCGGTGCGAGCCGGCTTGCCGGCTATGGAGGATTCTTCGGTAATAAGAACCTGACCAACACCAAGACCGAGCTGGTGGTGTTCATGCGTCCGATCATTATCCGCGATGCCAGCATCGACGGCGACTACCGCGGTTACCGCAGCTTCCTACCCGACGATAAATTCCTGTCTGCGCCCAATCCGGGCAAACCACCGCTCCTCGGTGAAAAGCCGGGTGCGCCGCGATGAGCCTGTTGCTCGAAGCGCTGAAGAAAGCCGAACTCGCGAAGCAGGCGGCGAAAGAGCAGCCGCCCGCTACGGACAAGCCGCCGTTTACCCGCGACAAGCTGCCGGACATCTCTCAGCCCATGGAAATTCGCAGCGAGGACCTGAGCCTGGTTGATGCGCCGCCGGCGCCCGCGCACGCGAACAAGCCGGTACTCGAACTCGCCTTGGAGGAGCCGCCGCGGGCAGCTCCGCCCCCGCCGCGTGCGCTGCCGCTGGAAGAACCCGAGTACAGCGCGCCGAGTGAAATCGACGAGCGCAAGCAGGCGCAGCAATTGTTCGAAGCCAAAGAAATGGATGTCAACCCGCGCAAGCCGTTTTACATCACCGTGGGCGCGCTGGTCTTGTTCGCCCTGGGTACCGTCGGCTACTTCTGGTACGAGTTGCAGCCGAAGAATAATTACAAAATACCTCCGCCCCTGGCACAGTCCGCAGCGCCGCCGGTCGCCGCGCCGCCGATGGCCGCTGCACCTGCGGCCGGGCCGGCCGTTCCTGCGGCAAGCACGCTGACACCTCCCTCGGGCAGCCAGCCTGCTCTGGCGACGCCCGCTGCATCCGCCCCGGGTGCAACAGCTGCCGGCGCGGCACCTGCCGGCGTTCAGACTGGCGAGCGCAGCGCAGCGCCGCTGCGCCGAGCCGCGCCGGCGACCACTGCTGCGTCAGCGCCGCAGCGTTCGGCCCGGCGCGAAGGCGACATCAAGATCACACCCGCGCGGATACAGACCGACCCCGTGCTGCAAAGCGCCTATCAGGCGTTCAACTCAGGCGACATGGCGCGGGCACGCGAGGACTATCAGCAGGTGCTGCGCGCGAGCCCGAACAACCGCGATGCACTGCTGGGCCTCGCCGCTGTGGAGATGCAGTCCAGACGCTATGCTGCCGCGGAAAGCTTTTACACGCGCCTGATCGAGCTCGATCCACGCGATGCGCACGCCCAGGCCGGTCTGATCGGACTGAAAGGACAGTCCGATCCGGTGTCTGCGGAATCGCGTTTGAAGAACATGATCGCCGCGCAGCCCGAGGCGAGCTTCCTGAATTTCACCCTGGGTAATCAATATGCGTCGCAGGACCGTTGGGCGGAGGCGCAGCAGGCCTATTTCCGCGCCTATACCGGCGACCCGGAACACCCCGATTTTGCCTACAATCTCGCCGTCAGTCTGGACAAACTGCATCAGACCAAAGCAGCGCTCGAGTACTACCGGCGCGCGCTGAAGCTGGCTGAAGCCCGTCCGGTCACATTCGACCAGGCCCAGGTAAACAAGCGGGTCTCGCAGCTCGCGAACTAGCCATGAATTCGCCCGCCACCCCGGCCGCCGCGGCCAAGCGCCATATCGGCCAGATCCTGATCTCGCAGGGCATTCTGACCGAGGACCAGTTGCGCATTGCGCTGCTGGAGCAGTTGAAGTCCAAACTGCCGGTGGGAAAACTCCTGGTCAACCTGGGCTTCGTTTCCGAGGCAACGCTGCGCGATGCGCTGTCGGAGAAGCTCGGGCTGCAAAGCGTAGACCTGTCGCAGATCATTATCGATCCGCAGGCGATGAAGCTCGTACCGCGCGATTTCGCGGTGCGCCATCACGTCTTCCCCATCGCGCTGGACCGCGATCGCGGCACGCTGATCGTGGCTCTGTCGGACACCAACAATCTGGTCGCCATGGACCAGCTGCGCGCGCGCCTGCGCGGAGAACTGGAGCTGGAATCGCGCCTGGCCGGCGACACCGAGATCTCGCGCGCGATCGAACAGTACTACGGCCACGAGCTGTCCATCGACGGCATTCTGCACGAGATAGAAACCGGCGAGGTCGACTACCAGAGTCTGGCCGGCGCGGGCGAGCAGTACAGCCAGCCGGTAGTGCGGCTGATCGCGGCGCTCCTCGCCGACGCGGTCGGAAAAAACGCCTCCGACATCCACTTCGAACCGGAACAAAATTTCCTGCGCATCCGCTACCGCATCGACGGCGTGTTGCGCCAAATCCGCTCGCTGCACAAAACCTACTGGCCGGCGATGGCGGTGCGCATCAAAGTGCTCGCGAAAATGAATATCGCGGAGACGCGCGCGCCCCAGGACGGACGCATTTCCCTCTCGCTCACGGGCAGGCAGGTGGATTTCCGCGTCGCTTCGCAGGCGACCAGCCATGGCGAAAACGTGGTGCTGCGGATACTCGACCGGCAAAAAGGCATCGTGCCCCTGGACGGGCTCGGCCTCGAATCGAGCCAGCTCGATTTGTTGAAGCGCATGATCTCGCGCCCCGAAGGCATCATCCTGGTGACCGGCCCGACCGGCAGCGGCAA
>CAKKSJ010000196.1 GCA_919902965.1 Burkholderiales bacterium | reverse complement strand
CAAGTTCACTTGGGAGCTGGGCCTCCGGCGTGGGGATTACCTGGAAGGCGGTCTCGAAGAATCGTGTCATCACGTCGCCTATCTTGCTCGTGAAGTGCCCGAAAAAGGCGACCCCGATCGGGACGTTTCCGATCACGACGGGGGGCTGGCTGCCGAGCTTGTCGACCACGACCACGTCGGTCTTGGGGAGGAAGAGGACGTAGTAGAGGAAAAGAAAGCCGAACAGCCAGCCCCAGCCGTGAAATCGTTCCGGCGTGAAAAGCCCTGCGAACGCCGCCACAAGAACGCCGGTTATCGCGATGGTCTTGATGAGTCCGAAGTAATTGGCCCCGCCCATGATCGCGGCGATCGCATTGAACACCCCGTTCAGGGTGTCGACGTTGCCGTAGGCGTAGATTTCGAACATGGATGCGCGAACATCGACGATGGGATAGGGTGGGGATCGCCGAGCGCTGACTGTGGGAGCTGGCGCCGGCGATCGGCTCTACGAACCGCGAGCCCCGGAATTTGCGCTGAAATCGAGCATCGCCTTGACCGCCTGCGGCATGGAACTCCACAGTTGCCGCTCAAGGGTCTGCAAGTCCTGCGTCATCGAGGAGACCGAGCGCACTTTGGCGTAGGCGGTCTGTTTCTCGGCGAGAAGCTGGCGTTGCGCCTCCTGGGCGTTGCTCCTCAAGGTCTCGACGTACTCCTGCTCGATTTCAGTTCGCTTCAAGGTGTGCGATAAGGCGGTGAGCGCCTGTCGAATCACGCGACTCAGAAACGTCTCGGCGTAGTCGATCGCAATCACGTCCTTGTAGGTCTCGATCAGCGTCTCGGCGGTGTTCGAGCCGGGGGCCGCATTGGCGACCGCAAGCATTTTGTAGACCGGCTCCGTTGTGTTGTTGATGAAGCCGATGTCGGCGCTCGTCTGGGGCGTGCGGTTCGCGATGTTGTCGGACATGCGAACGAGCCGCTCGGACACGAGCTGAGTGAACGGTTTTACAGAGACTGTGGTGCGGCCGGGGTTCAGGCAATCGACGGGTTCGTCGCACGCGTAGACATCAACGGCGATGTTGCCTTCGGTGGCCGAGGCGCCGCTCCCGAGCAGCAGGTCGCGCAGGCCCACGATGGTGGGTTCAAAGTAGCGCGGCATCGCGCCGCTGCCGTCATCCTGCGGCGGGTAGAGCACGACCGTCCCGATCACGCTCATGATGAGTTCGCGCTCCGCCTGGCTGATCGAGCCGCCCACGCGGTTCAGCGCCGTCCAGATTACGTTTCCCTTGACGAAGGTGGCGTTCCGAACGTTGGGGTCGGTCGATGCCGCGGCCGCCTTGACGACGCCTGCGGCGTTGGTGGCGCAGGTGAGCCGTCCGTCGACGCGGTCGGTCACGCTCCCCAGGTACTGAGAAATGTTTTCGCAACCGCTCATGACCGAATTGTCGTACTTACCGACGACGCCGTTCACGAGCGCCTGCGCCGCTTCGCAGGAGTTGATGTTCATCGCGTTGATCTTGTTGATCTGGTCCTGCAGCTCGGTGAGCAGCTTGTCGATGTCGGGGGAGATCGACTGAAGCGCGAGCTTGAACGCGTAGCCGACGGCGTTCGAGCCGATGTTTCGCAGCAGCGCGACGAACTGCTGCTTATTGATGAAGGAGAATGCACCGCCGAAAAGGTCGATTCCCCCGCAGCCCGCCCGCAGGCTCGGAAGCTGGGCGTCGACGAGCGGGTAGTTCCGCCCGAGCGAGCGCATCATGAGCGCGCCGCCGGTGTAGAGGTTCATCGCCTGGCCGCGGAAGGCGCCGGGCGAGGTGACATTTCCCAGGGCGCCCAGATCGTTGAACATCGCCTGCATCTCGACATTGAGATCAGCAGGCCGGCTGGTCATTGGTGCCGTTGCCAGCGTGATGG
>CAKKSJ010000195.1 GCA_919902965.1 Burkholderiales bacterium | reverse complement strand
TAAAGTAACTTCCAGGGTCCCTTTCTTTGTTGATCCAAATCAATGTTGAAGCTGAAATTCTTTCTTTGTTGATCCAAATCAAACGCAAGACTGCGCACTGAAACATCATGGGCAACCATGCTCAATTCGGCTGCCGCCGCGCCGCGCTGCATCCATCAGCGACGGAGCGCGGCCGTATATAGCCACGCCGGGACCGATAACGAAAATCAACGCGGCCGAAATACTCGGCGCCGCGGTCGATGGCAATAGCGCAACATCTATCAAGTCACAGGAGCTGCAAATCATGTATGAAAAAACAAATCCAAATGGGTCCACAGCGACGTCTTCCGGCCTCGCGCTACTTCGCGATCCCGCTCTCAATCGAGGCACGGGCTTTAGCGAAGCGGAGCGGGACAAGTACAACCTGCGCGGCTTTTTGCCTCCACATATCCACACGCAGGAAGAACAGGCCGAGCGCGTGCTCGAGCGCCTCCGCCTTCTTACTGATCCGCTGGAAAAATACGTGGCGCTCAACGCGCTGCACGACCGCAACGAATCGCTGTTCTTTCGCGTGCTGTGCGAAAACATCGACGAGATGCAGCCTCTGGTCTACACCCCGACGGTTGGACTGGCTTGCCAGAGATTCGGCCACATCTTTCAGCGGCCGCGCGGCCTGTTCATCGGCGCCAACGACCGCGGTCGCATCGCCCAATTGCTGCGCAACTGGCCGTACCGGGCCGGCATCATCGTCGTCACTGACGGCGAGCGCATACTCGGCCTGGGTGATCTGGGCGCCAACGGCATGGGAATTCCAGTGGGCAAATTGTCGCTCTACACCGCATGCGCCGGCGTGCACCCGCAGCTGTGCCTGCCGGTCATGCTCGATGTCGGCTGCAACAATGCGGCGATGCTCGAAGACCCATTCTATGTAGGGCTGCGCCAGCGCCGCCTCGTCGGTGCCGCTTATGACGAACTGATGGAGGAGTTCATCACCGCCGCGACCGAGGTATTTCCCGGCGTGATGGTCCAGTTCGAGGATTTTGCCAACCACAACGCGTTTCGACTGCTGAAGAAATACCGCGACCGGATCTGCACCTTCAACGACGATATCCAGGGCACCGCCGCAGTTGCGCTCGCGGGCATCTTCTCGGCGCTGCGCATCAATGGGGGCAAACTGACCGAGCAAAAGCTACTATTCCTGGGTGCGGGCGAAGCCGCAACCGGCATCGCCGATCTGGTAGTGACAGCGATGATGGCCGACGGACTTACCGAATCTGCTGCACGCCAGCGCTGCTGGGCAGTGGATTCGCGCGGCTTGGTGGTGAAGAGCCGCACCGATCTCACCGAGCACAAACTTCCCTACGCCCACGATCATGCGCCGGTCGGGGACTTTCTTGGCGCGATCAAAGCGCTCCAGCCGACCGCGATCGTGGGAGTTGCGGCGGTCGGCGGTACCTTTACCCAGGCGGTACTGGAGGAAATGGCGCGCATCAACAAACAGCCGATCGTGTTCGCGCTGTCCAACCCGACTTCCAAGGCCGAGTGTACCGCGGAGGAAGCGTACCGCTGGACCAAGGGACGGGCGCTGTTCGCTTGCGGCAGCCCGTTCGACCCGGTGAAATTCGAAGGCAATACCTTTGTGCCGCGCCAAGGCAACAATTCCTATATTTTCCCGGGCGTAGGCCTGGGTGCGATGGTAAGTCGCTCGCGGCGCATTTCCGACGAAATGTTCATGGTCGCAGCGCAGACACTGGCGCAGCTCGTCACGCAGGCCGATCTCGGCCAAGGGAGCCTCTACCCCGCGCTGCCGCGCATACGCGAAGTTTCTGCACACATCGCCACTGCTGTCGCGGAATGCGCGTACAAGAGCGGGCTCGCAGGCAAGCCCAAGCCTGATGACGTGGCCGCCGATGTGCGCTCGCAGATGTTCGATCCGAATTACTAGCATTCGCCACAAGGCGCCGCTGGCGGCAGCGCTGCCTTGCTCGTTTGATCTACGTCAATGCGTATGCGGCTGACGATATTATGCTTCGAATATCGTTGCAGGAGGACACAACGATGCCCGAGTTGACCGACGGCAACGCCGCGCCAGGAACATGCGACGGCAGCGGGATTGCGCCGAATCGCAGCATTGGACAGGCGCACTCAAAGCGATCTCCGGCGATAACAATCTCCTTCACCAAACCAACCCTTTGAACAGGGCAACGAGGCTTATTCTTGTACAAGATCGTACGTCGCGAAGTTTTTTCCGACACCACTTTTCTATGGGAAGTGGATGTACCCGATGTGGCGCAGTCCGCGGAACCCGGTCATTTTGTCATGGTGCGCCTGCACGAGGGCAGCGAGCGTATTCCGCTGACGGTAGCCGATTTCGACCGCGACAAAGGCACGATCACCATGGTGATCCAGTCGCTCGGCAAGACCACGCTGGAGATGCGCGATCACTATAAGGAGGGCGACAGTTTCGCCGATTTCGTCGGACCGCTCGGATTGCCGCAGCACGTGAGCAAAGTCGGGCACGTCGTACTCGTCGGCGGCGGGCTCGGCGTGGCGCCGGTCTATCCACAGCTGCGGGCATTCAAGAACGCCGGCAACCGCACCACCGGCATTATCGGTTTTCGCAACAAAGACCTGGTATTTTGGGAAGACCGTTTCAACAAATTCTGCGACGAGTTGGTCGTATGCACCGACGACGGCAGCTACGGCACCCCCGGGTTCGTCACCGCCGCGCTGAAGGAGGTGTTGGAGCGCGACAAGCCGGATCTGGTGATCGCCATCGGACCGCTGCCCATGATGAACGCCTGTGTGGAGACGACGCGGCCGTTTGGCGTCAAGACGATGGTTTCGCTCAACGCCATCATGGTCGACGGCACCGGCATGTGCGGTTCCTGCCGCGTCAGCGTCGGCGGCGAGGTCAAGTTCGCCTGCGTCGAGGGTCCGGACTTCGACGGCCATCAGGTGGATTTCAAGGAGCTCATGCTGCGGCAGCGGCGCTTCAAAGGCGAGGAATCAAAGGCGAGCGAGGATTACGCGCATATCTGCCAGATAGAGAAGACGCTGTTCGAGCAGAACAAGCGCAATTACAAGAAATTCAAAGACCTCGCGCCGCATGCGGTGAAGATGCCGGAGCGCGATGCGCTTGAGCGTTCGCGCAACTTCAAGGAAGTGAATCTGGGCTACAGCATGCACGACGCGCTGGAGGAGGCCGAACGCTGCATCCAGTGCACCAAACCCGACTGCATCGCCGGCTGCCCGGTATCGATCGATATCCCGCGCTTCATTCGCCACCTGCTGGTACGCGATATCGATGGCGCACTGGGCGTGATCAACGAATCCAACTTGTTTCCCTCGGTATGCGGCCGCGTCTGCCCGCAGGAATCCCAGTGCGAAGCGCAGTGCGTCATCAGCAAAAACAAGAAAATCAAAATGGAGTCGGTGGCGATCGGCCGGCTTGAACGCTTCATCGGCGACAACGCACGCGCGCCGAAAACCGTCCCACCGCGCTTCGAGCGCACACTGGGCCGCGTCGCCATCGTCGGTTCCGGTCCCTCCGGGCTCGCCGTTGCCGCAGACTTGGCGCGCTACGGATGCGACATCACCGTGTTCGAGGCGCTGCACGTGATCGGCGGCGTGCTCCAGTACGGGATTCCGCCGTTTCGCCTGCCGCGCGACATTATCAGCCGCGAGGTCGATACCCTGAAGAATATGGGCGTCAAATTCGAAGTCAACAAGGTCATCGGCAAGACTTTCTCCATCCCCAAGCTCATGGGCGACATGAAATTCGACGCGGTGTTCGTCGGCGCCGGTGCCGGCGCGCCGTCATTCCTCGGCATCCCTGGCGAGTTTGCCGGCCAGGTGTATTCGGCGAACGAATTTCTCACCCGCGTCAACCTGATGGGCGGGGACAAGTTCCCTTATCTGGACACGCCGATCACCCTGGGCAAGAGCATCGTCGTCATCGGCGCCGGCAACACCGCCATGGATTGCCTGCGCGTGGCGAAACGCCTGGGTGCGCCTACCGTGCGCTGTGTTTACCGCCGCTCCGAGGCCGAGGCGCCGGCGCGCATCGAGGAAATCCGCCATGCCAAGGAGGAAGGCATCGAGTTTTTCTTCCTGCATACGCCGGTCGAGATCTTTACCGGTGACGAGGGCATAGTCCGCGGCATGAAAGTACAGAAGATGATGCTAGGTGAACCCGACGAAAAAGGCCGGCGCAAACCCGTGCCCCTGGACGAGTTTGTCGAACTGGAGTGCGATACCGTGATCTACGCTCTGGGCACCAAGGCCAACCCTATCGTCACGCAATCGACGCCGGGGCTGGGCCTCAACAAATGGGGTTACATCATCGCCGACCCGGCTACCCAGGCGACTACCCTGCCCGGCGTATTTGCCGGCGGAGACATCGTCACCGGCGCGGCGACCGTCATCCTGGCGATGGGCGCCGGCCGCCGCGCGGCCAGATCCATCGGCGCCTATCTGCAGGGCGGCAAGCAGAAATGGCCGGTCACCCAGGAAGACGCCGATGCTTTCGTGCCGCCGGTCAGCCTCAGCGCTGGCGCAGCGGCCGGCGCTTCAACGTCCAGCATACAGAGCGAGGGACTATCATGATCTCCTGTCCGAAATGCCATCGCCCGATCGAGGGTGAGGAAGCCTATATCTGCTGCGCCAATCTCGAACTCAGCTGGCGCTGCAGTTCCTGCGGCAAGGTGAGCGAAGGTTTTGCCTTTCCCTACGGAATGTGCCCGCATTGCAAAGGCAAACTCGAACTCCTCGAGCGCGGGGCGATCGATGACGACAAGGGCCTGGATGCCATCCGTGCCGCTTTCGAAATCGAACTCGGCGGCCACGCCTTCTACCAGCGCGCCTCTAAGGATGCGCAGGACCCGGCGCTGCGCGACCTGTTCGGCCGCTTCGCCGAAATGGAGCAGGAGCACATGCAGACATTGTCCAGGCGTTACCACGCGGAGCTGCCGCAGGCTGCCGAAGACTTCCAGATCGATCGCGCGGCCATATTCGCCGGCGTGGATCGCAAGCCCGAGGACCCCGCCAACCTGTTTCGCATCGCCATCGCATTCGAGCAACGGGCGGTAAGCTTTTTCAGCGAGCAGGGCACGCGCTCGCCGGAGGGTTCAGTCGAGCGGGAACTGTACAAGGAACTCGCTGCGGAGGAGCGCGAGCATGTGGCGCTGCTGACTACGGAATACGCGCGCTGGAAAATCGGCAAAGCCGGTCTTCTCTAAGCTTGGGGAAACGGCAAGATCCGAAAACTGATCGAAAGGAAATCATGAACACACGCTTGGCCGTCCTGGAAGGTAACGAGGCCGCTGCACGTATCGCCCACCTTACCAACGAAGTGATCGCAATTTATCCGATCACGCCCTCATCGGGCATGGGCGAATTTGCCGACGCATGGTCGGCAGCCGGACAGAAAAACATCTGGGGTGCCGTGCCGGAAGTCATCGAGATGCAGAGCGAGGCGGGCGCCGCGGGTGCGGTCCACGGCTCGCTGCAGGCGGGAGCGCTCACCACGACGTTCACCGCGTCGCAGGGCCTGCTGTTGATGATACCCAACATGTTCAAGATCGCGGGCGAACTCACACCCGCGGTATTTCACATCGCGGCGCGCACGGTGGCCACGCACGCGCTGTCCATTTTCGGCGATCACAGCGACGTGATGGCGGCGCGCATGACCGGCTGGGGCATGCTCGCCTCCGCCAGCGTGCAGGAAGCGCAGGACATGGCCATGATCGCCCAGATGGCGACGCTGCGCGCGCGCGTGCCGTTCATGCATTTCTTCGACGGGTTTCGTACCAGCCACGAGGTCAACAGACTGGAATTGCTGTTGGAGGAAGAGGTGCGCCAGCTCATCGACGACGATCTGGTCAGCGCGCATCGCGCGCGCGCGCTCAACCCGGACAAGCCGGTATTGCGCGGCTCGGCGCAGAATCCGGATGTGTTCTTCCAGGCGCGCGAAGCCTGCAATTCATTCTACATGGCGGTGCCCGGAATCGTGCAGGCAAGCATGGACCGGTTCGCCACGCTCACCAAACGCCAATACAGGATATTCGACTACCAGGGCGCAGCCGATGCCGAGCGTGTGCTGGTGCAGATGGGCTCGGGCGTCGGCGCCTCGGGCGAAGCGGTGCGCGCCCTGGCCGCGCGCGGCGAGAAAGTGGGCCTGCTGACCGTGCGGCTCTACCGGCCGTTCGATACGCAAGCCTTCATCGCCGCGCTTCCGCGCAGTGTGCGCGCCTTGAGCGTGCTTGACCGCACCAAGGAGCCGGGTGCCGTCGGTGAACCCATGTATCAGGACATCGTGACCGCCCTGGTGGAAGCGTGGCCGCAGGATCTCGCGACGCCGAAGGTGACCGGCGGCCGTTACGGCCTGTCGTCCAAAGAGTACACGCCGGCCATGGCCAAGGCCGCGCTGGATGAGCTTGCGCGCGAGCAACCCAAGCGTCATTTCACCGTCGGCATCGTCGACGACGTTACGCACCTGTCTTTGCCCGTGGATGACAGTTTCGACACTGAAACCGAAGGCGTTACCCGGGCCGTGTTCTACGGGCTCGGCGCGGACGGCACCGTGGGCGCGACCAAGAACTCGGTGAAAATCATCGGCGAGAATACGCCGCTGCACGCGCAGGGCTATTTCGTCTACGACAGCAAGAAATCGGGCGCAGTCACCATCTCGCACCTGCGCTTCGGCCCGAAGCCGATCGAATCCACCTATCTGATCCGCCACGCCGATTTTGTCGCCTGCCACCAGTTCGAATTCATGGAAAAACTCGACGTGCTCGCGCTGGCGCGCACCGGGGCGACTTTCCTGCTGAACAGCCCCTACGGACCGGACGAGGTATGGGACAAGCTCCCGCGTGAGGCGCAGGAGCAGATACTCGAGAAAAGACTCAAAATGTTCGTGGTGGACGCGCTCGCGGTGGCAAAAGAAGCGGGGCTCGCGGGTCGCATCAACACCGTTACGCAAGCCTGTTTTTTTGCCATTTCCGGCATCCTGCCACGCGACGAAGCGATAGAGAAAATCAAGAGTTCGATCCGCAAGACCTACGGGAAGCGCGGCGAAAGCGTGCTCAACCGCAACTTCGCCGCAGTCGACCAGTCGCTCGCCGCTTTGCGCGAGGTGCAAGTGCCCGGAAAAGCAGATTCAGCACTGCAGCGCCGCCTGGTAGTCCCGCGCGCAGCCCCGGATTTCGTGCAGCGCGTCACTGCCATGATGCTCGCCGGCAAGGGCGATCTGCTGCCGGTCTCGGCATTTCCGGTGGACGGCACTTTCCCCACTGCGACCTCGCAATGGGAGAAGCACAGCATCGCCCATGAAATTCCGATCTGGGACGAAAAGATCTGCACGCAGTGCGCCCTGTGCCCGCTGATGTGCCCGCATGCGGCCATACGCATGAACGTGTATTCGCCGGACGAACTGAAACAAGCGCCCCCGGGTTTCAAGAGCGTGCCCTGGAGAAGCAAGGAAGGCGATGGACTCGCCGGCTGGGCCTACACCCTGCAAGTGGCGCCGGACGATTGCACCGGCTGCGGCATCTGCGTGGATATTTGCCCGACACGCAGCAAAGAAGCGGTCAAGCGCAAGGCGATCAACATGGAGCCCAAGCTCGAACATCTCAAGCAGGAGCGTAGCAGCTACGAATTTTTCCTCAGCCTGCCAGAGACGCGCCCGCCGTGGGAATCCATCGATGCGCTTAAAGGCTCGCAGCTGCGCACGCCGCTGTTCGAGTATTCCGGCGCCTGTGCCGGCTGTGGCGAAACCCCCTATCTGAAGCTCTTGTCGCAGCTCTACGGCGATCACCTGCTGGTGGCCAATGCCACTGGCTGCTCGTCGATCTACGGCGGCAACCTGCCCTCGACGCCCTGGGCGCAGAATCGCGCAGGTCAGGGACCGGCCTGGGCGAACAGCCTGTTCGAGGACAACGCCGAATTCGGGCTGGGTATGCGCCTGGCGCTGGACGCGCAGCGCGATCTGGCGCAAACGCTGACGCGCGCGCTGCACGCCGAGATCGGCGCGGATCTGTCCATCGCATTGCTGGAAGCGCCGCAGGAATCCGACCGGCAGATTCGCGAGCAGCGCGAACGCGTCAAGCAGTTGAAGTCCATCCTGCCGCGGATCAAGACCCTGCAGGCGCAACAACTGCTGGCGGTGTCCGATAGCCTGATAACGCGCAGCGTGTGGATCGTCGGTGGAGACGGTTGGGCCTACGACATCGGCTACGGCGGCCTTGACCACGTGCTCGCCTCCGGGCGCAATGTCAACATCCTGGTGCTCGACACCGAGGTCTACAGCAATACCGGCGGGCAGGCGTCGAAGTCGACCCAGCGCGGCGCGGTGGCGAAGTTCGCCGCCGCCGGCAAGTCCTCCGGCAAGAAAGACCTGGGCATGATCGCCATGGCCTACGGCAATGTCTACGTCGCCCAGGTGGCGATGGGCGCCAATCCGGTGCAGACGGCGCGCACTTTCCAGGAAGCGGCCTCCTGGCCGGGCACATCGCTGATCATCGCCTACAGCCATTGCATTGCGCACGGCATCGACATGGCCACCGGCATGAGTCATCAGCGCGATGCAGTCAAGAGCGGCTACCTGACCCTGTATCACTATGACCCGCGCCTGGGCATGGGTGGCGCCAGTCAGCCGCTGAAGCTCGATTCGCGCAAGCCGACGATCCCGGTCGAGCGCTTCACCATGAAAGAGGGCCGCTACGCCATGCTCGCCCAGGCCGACCCGGTACGCGCGAAGCAGCTGCTGAAGGAAGCGCAGTCCGATGCGGACGCGCGCTGGAACCTGTACGAGCAAATAGCCGGCGTACAGCGTACCGTGAGCGGGGACGTCAAGCCCGGCACGGACGGCGAAAACGCGGCGTCCACATCGCCCGCACCGATTCCCGAGAAGGAGCAATCATGAGCGCCGATCTGAGCAGTCGCTATCTGGGCCTAGAGCTCAAGAACCCCATTGTGGCGGCGGCTTCGCCCCTGACCCATTCGATCGACAGCCTCAAGCGGCTGGAGGATGCCGGGGTCGCGGCGGTAGTGCTGCCGTCCCTGTTCGAAGAGCAGATCGAACACGAGGAAATGGCCACACACAATTTGATGCTGTCGGGAATGGAACTGTCGCCGGAGGCGCACGGCTTTTTTCCGGAAATGCTGAATTACAACACCGGTCCGGACAGCTATCTCAAATTGATCGGCGAAGCGAAACGGGCGCTCGCCGTGCCGGTGATCCCCAGCCTGAACGGCTATACGCCCGGCGGCTGGACGCAAATCGCCAAACAATTCGAGCAAGCCGGCGCCGACGCGATCGAATTGAACATTTACTTTCTCGCCACCGGCCTCGAAGACAGCAGCGCCGATATCGAGAAGCGCTATGTCGATCTGGTGGCTTCGGTGAGCGGCATGGTCTCTATCCCCGTGGCGGTCAAGGTGTCCCCCTACTTCAGCGCCATGGCCAATATGGCAGCGCGCATGACATCGGCGGGGGCGTCGGGTCTGGTGCTGTTCAACCGCTTTGTACAGCCCGACATCGACCTGGATGAACTGGTGGTGGTGCCGCATCTGGTGCTGTCGACTTCCGATGAACTGCGCCTGGCCCTGCGCTGGATCGCCATACTCAAGGGGCGCGTAAAGTCCAGCCTGGCGGCTACCGGCGGCGCGCATTCCCCGGAAGACGTGCTGAAGCTGTTGTTGGCCGGCGCCGACTGCGTCATGGTCGCAAGCAGCCTGCTGCGCAAGGGGCCGGCGCACGTTTCCGCTCTCGTAAACGGCGTCAGCAAATGGATGAACGAACGCGAATATGACTCGGTCGAGCAGATGAAGGGTTCGCTCAGCCAATTGTCCTGCCCCGACCCGGCCGCCTTCGAACGCGGCAACTACATGAAGGCACTGGCCTCCTATACCGGCGATTAGAAGGGCGCGACACCTGCGCGGCGGAATCGCGGCAGCGGCGCCGGAACAACGCCGCAGCTTGTGCGGCTGAAGACCGTCCGGCGCTACGCGCTAGATCAAATGCGCGCGACACAATCCGGTCGGCACACTATCTAGTTTTATTGAGTCTCTGTGTACCCTCGGCTCGGGAGGTTCTACCAAAATTCTTGGTAGGCGCGATTGGACTCGAACCAACGACCCCCACCATGTCAAGGTGATGCT
>CAKKSJ010000194.1 GCA_919902965.1 Burkholderiales bacterium | reverse complement strand
AGATGACCGGGCGCAAGGCGAGTAATTTGTCGCGTACCTTGCGCACCATGGCGAACTACGGATTGGTGCGCCTGGAAGATGGATCGCAAGGCCGCGGCCGCCGTGCCGTGAAACCCGTGGCCGTTGCCCATTGCGTCAATCTGACCTTGGATATCGGCTTCGGAGACAAACCCGCGCCGCGTGTTCGTCGGCAGGCGGAACAGATCACTGCCTGACAGCGCGGAGGGGACGTTCACCAGCCCGCAGGTTTGTGAATGGTCGTGCCTGGAATGGGGTTGGGAAGTTGGCTCGTTCGCAGCATCCAGGAGCGAATGGGCCTCACGAAGTCCGCGTGCCGGCTGAGCTGGCGTGAGGTCTTGCGCCGCGGCGCGCCGGGCGTCACCAATCCGATGATCTTCTGGTTCTGCGCTTTCACTAGCCGGAGGGATTCGGCCAGGTCTGAATCGTTGGAAACGATCACGGCGCAGTCGTAGGCGTTCTGCCAGGCGTCGTTGAGGACATGCAGGGCGAGGTTCACGTCCGAGCCTTTCTCTTCGTTCTTCCACACATCAACGCTGGGCGGCGGCGGATTGGCGTGCTCCATGGAAATCCGGTGGCGCAGGAAATGTCCGTAGTACAACTCGATCAGCGAGCAATGGGTCTTTAAGGCGCGCAGGTAGGCGTCTTGCCGGTCCTGGACGGTCGGATCGCTGGGCGAAGGTTGAATGCGGGCGGTGAAATACTTCACCTTCACCAGCACGTTCTGCTGCCCGAGGACTTTCCGGAACAGCGCAGCGGGGTCGAGCCATTTCCATGGCGTGCCCCGGACCGCTCCGTAGTAGAAATTGAAGCCGTCCACATAGACGATGGTGCGGTAGGGGCCTTTCGCCATGTCTTTCATCCCCCGAAAAAGCAAGGGCCTCCGAAGAGGCCCCGCGCCCGGCAGCGGAACCACCGGGGTAGTAGTGAATACATCATAGCAAACAATGCCAGCGAAAGCCAAGGAATTCCGAGGGTGTCAGGCCGGGCACCGAGAGGGCAGGTGTGGTAAAAAACGTGGTAACTTGACCGTGCCAAACCGGCTAGAGCAAGCACTGGTGCGGTGTTTCGGCCTAAATGTGGCAGTCACACCGCCGCCAGCAGTTTCTATCGACGCGGTTCTAGCTTGCCGTCCGAGCCGAAGCGCACCATCGTCAGTCTAGTAGTCGGGTAGTATTCGGGCTGACCGTGTTTGTCCCTAGATGAGTTCCTTCCAAATTGGCCCAAGAAGACTTAACCGCAGTGAAGCGCAGGCCCTGGTGGCAGGATCGCTGGATTACGGGACTGGCGGCAGGGGTGTTCGTCTTGGCCGGAATGTCGTTTGCCCTTTGGACGCTCGACAAAACGATGTTGCCCAAGACGCCGCTGACCACGCTTGCAGGCAAGCCCACAGATCTGGCGACTGTCGCTGCGGGCAAGCCCATGGTGGTCAATCTGTGGGCGACCTGGTGTCCTCCGTGCCGACTCGAATTGCCGTTTCTCGCTGCGGCACAGCGGCAGGAAGCGGGGATCAATTTTGTTTTCGTCGATCAGGGGGAAGACGCCGTAACGGTTCAGCGCTATTTGGATGCCGCGCAGTTAACTCTTTCCAACGTGCTGCTCGACAACAATCTGCGACTCGGCCGCGAAGTCGGCGTGACGGTGCTGCCGGTCACCCTGTTCTACGACGCCCGCGGCAAGATGATGGACACGCATCTGGGCGCACTTTCGCCTTCCCTGCTTGCCGAAAAATTGAACCGGCTGCGCCCGCCCTCGAAGTGACGTTTTGCACCGAGCCCTGGCTTTCTTCGACAGTCACGATAATCTTGCCATTCGAGCCGGCTTGGGCGAATTGGACTTACTATACGGTTTATGCAGCTAAGCGATCTTGTACACTCTGCAAGCAGCAGGCTGCGCGCGAAAATGTATCGTGCGGCAACGATCCAAAAAAATGTTTTCAGAATCGACTTCGATGCAAGGACGAGCAGGTATGAGCACGCGCGCCGAACTTGACGCTGCCCTCGCAAAAGCGGAGGCCGGCTGGCAAAAAGCAAACGCTGCCCTGGGCCAGGCGCAGGCCGATGAGATCACGGCAAACGCCGAGTGGGAAAAAGTCGCCAGCGATCGGCGGAAATCAGGCACCGACCGGCGCAAGTCGAAATCGGTGTGGAACAATATGTTTCCCGACCGGCGCAAAGCGATTTCCGAGCGGCGCATCCCTGAAACAGATATCGCCGCCTTGTCCAAGTTGGTTTCCGCGCGGAACAAGGCCTACACCGATCGCAACGAAGCCGCGGCCAATAGAGCCGATGCCGAGGCCCGGCTGAAGACGGCAAGCGCCGAGCGCGACAAAGCCATCGCCGCGCTGGAGAAGCTGAACCACCCATAGATTGATCTGCCATCGCGGCCGCCGCGTCGCACCACCCGGAGCACCTACCAATGACACAGCCGACACAGCCGCTGCTATTTACGCCATTGCGTCTGCGCGAACTCACACTCAAGAACCGCATCGTGGTTGCGCCCATGCATCAGTATTCCGCAGTGCAGGGCTTTCCCACCGACTGGCATCTCATGAACGCAGGACGCTACGCGGCGGGCGGCGCCGGACTGGTGATACTCGAATCGACCAAAATCGAGCGCCGCGGCTGTGGCACAGTGGGCGACCTGGGCATCTGGGACGACGCTTTTGTTCCGCAGCTCGCGCGCATTGTCGATTTCGTGCATCAATGCGGCTGCGCGGCTGGTATCCAGCTTGGCCACTCGGGGCGCAAGGCGCGCATCCAGCGTCCCTGGGCGGGCGGCCGGCCGCTGGCGCGCGCCGACGCGGAAAAAGAGGGCGTGCACGACTGGGATGCCTGGGAACTCGTCGCACCGAGCGCCATCCCCGCGGACGAAGGCTCGTCTGTGCCGCGCGCGCTCGCGCGCGAGGAGATCCGCGCCATCGCCGAAGCCTGGGGCAGGGCGGCGGCCCGTGCGCATGCCGCCGGCTTCGACGTAGTGGAGATCCACGGCGCGCACGGTTTCCTGATTCACGAGTTCCTCTCGCCGCTGGCGAACCAGCGCAGCGATGAATACGGCGGCTCCGAGGAGAAGCGCATGCGTTTCGCGCGCGAGGTATGCGAGTGCGTGCGCACGTACTGGCCGCCGGGCAAGCCGCTGTTCCTGCGCCTGTCGGCCGAGGACGACGCGGGCTGGGGTCCGAATCAGAGCGTCGCGCTGGCCAGACTGGTGAAGCCGATGGGCGTGGACGTAATCGACTGCAGCTCCGGGGGCATACTCGGCAAAGCGCCGGCCAGTGCCCTCAAGCCCGCCTACGGCTATCAGGTGCCCTATGCAGAGAAAATCAAGAAAGACGGCAAAATCATGACCATGGCAGTGGGCCTGATCGTGCATGCGCAACAGGCCGAGCGTATTCTGCAGGAAGGCCGTGCGGACCTGGTCGCGCTTGCGCGTGAAATGCTCTACAACCCGAGCTGGGCCATGGACGCCGCGCAGAAGCTGGGCTTCGATGCCGAGTTCATGCTGGCGCCGCCGCCTTACCGCTACTGGCTTGCGCGGCGCGCGGCGACGCTGCCGGAAGTGCGGCCCTCGACCTTCGGCACGGACTAAACACTGGCGCGCGTGCCGGGTACGTGCCGGAGCCTAGAGTATCCCGGCCATGCCGGCAATCGCACCGGCGAGGATTAACCACATCGGATTGAGCCGGGTGCGCAACATCAGCACGACCGTCAGCAGGGTCAGCAGTGCGCCGCGCCAGTCGTGATCGGCCGAAAGCGCGAGGATCCAGCCGCTGGAGAGCGTGAGCCCGATGGCAATCGGGCCCAGTCCGCGGCGTATCGCGCGGCCCAGAGGGGCGTCCGGCCTTTTTGCGTTCAGGCGCGTGACCGCCAGTGTCAGCAGAAGCGGCGGAACGATGATCGCCGCCGAGGCGATGATCGCGCCGGCCCATCCGGCAAGCTGCCAGCCGAGCAGCGTCACGAACATCATATTGGGGCCGGGGGCGGCCTGACCGAGCGCGTAGGCGTCGGCGAACTGCGTAGCGCTCAACCAGTGGTTCGCCTCCACTACGTAGCGCTGCATATCGGGCAGGATAGAACTGACGCCGCCGATCGCCATCAGCGACAGCAGCGCAAAATGCAGTCCCAAAGCCGAAATATCGACCTGGTCCATTATTCCTCGTCGCGCCAGGCGGCGGCGATCGCAAACGGCGCCAATGCGCCGACGACGGCGAGCAGAGGCCAGCGCAGCGCGCCGACGCCGACCAAGGACAGCGCGGCAAACAGCCACGGGCGCCAGTGGCGCTTCAGGCTGCCCATCATTTTGAATCCGGTGGCGAGCACCAGGCCTGCCGCCACTGCGGACATGCCCGAGAGCGCTTGCTGCACCAGCGGCAAGGCGCCGTAGCTGCTGTAGAGCATGCCGGCTGTGATCATGAGCACGAAAGGGCCGCCCACCAATCCGGTCACTGCCGCCGCGGCCCCGGCATAGCCGGCGAAACGGTAACCGATCATCACCGCCATATTGCCGATGTTCGGACCCGGCAGCAGTTGCCCCAGCGCCAGCGTGTCGACGAATTCGCGCTCGGTGAGCCAGGCTTTTCTCTCGACCAGGGTGCGGTGCGCCCAGGGCAACACGCCGCCGAAGCCGGACAGCGCCAGCTGTGAAAATGCAAGGAAGATTTCCAGCGGACCGATGCTGCGGCTGTCTGGATGGAGGCTATTGTCCACAGGCGGCTAGGGGAGAGGCATGGCTGGTCCGCGCTTGGAGCGATCGGCCGGAATGATGGCTGCAGGAACTGAAGCGGCTAGACGCGGCGCAGGACGTGGCTCCCGATGGAGTAGCCCGCGCCGAAAGAGCACATGATCCCGGTGGCGCCCGGCGGCAGATCGGCCTGATGCTGGTGAAACGCGATGATCGAGCCGGCCGATGCGGTGTTGGCGTATTTGTCGAGCACTACCGGTGCTTCCTCGGGCGTCGCGTCGCGACCGAGCAGACGGCGACTGATGAACTGATTCATTGCCAGGTTGGCCTGATGCAACCAGAAGCGTTGTACGTCGGCCGGCTTGAGCGCGTGTTGCGCCAGGTGGTCGGCAATGTGCGCGGCCGCCATCGGACAGACTTCCTTGAATACCTTGCGGCCTTCCTGCATGAACAGCTTATTGCGCTTGTCGCTGCGCCCGTCTTCCTCGCAACGATCAAGAAATCCGCTGTTGTTGCGGATATTGTTGGAGTAAGAGGTCGCGGCGCGCGAGCCGAGAATTTCCCATAGGCGCTCTTGCTTGCCGGAAGGCTCGGCTTCGATCACGACCGCCGTGGCGACATCGCCAAAAATGAAGTAGCAGTCGCGGTCGCGCCATTCGAGGTGGCCGGAGCAGATCTCCGGTCCGAGCACCAGGGCGCAGCGCGCTTGTCCGGAACGCACGGCGTTGGCCGCCTGTTCGATGCCGAAGGTGCCGGAAGAGCAGGCGACGTTCATGTCATAGCCATAGCCGCCGCAGCCCAGCGCTTTTTGGATCTCGATCGCGATTGCCGGATAGGGGCGCTGGAAATTGGCGCAGGCCGCGATGACCAGGTCAACCTCTGCAGCCGCTCTGCCGGCGGCGGCCAGCGCTTGTTGACCGGCGAGCACGCCGATTTCGGCCATGATCGAAATCTGATCGTCCGGCCGCTCGGCGATGCGCGGGTACATCCGATCCGGATCGAGCACACCGTCTTTGTCGATGACATAGCGCTGCTTGATGCCGGAGCCCTTTTCGATGAATTCCACGCTCGAAGGCAGCAGGGCCTCGATCTCGCCGGCCGCGATGGCGGCACTGTTGCGCAGGTTGTAGCGGCGCACATATTCATTTAACGAGACCACCAGCTCCTCATTGGTGATGACGTTGGGCGGGGTCCAGACGCCGGTGCCGGTGATGTAAGTCCTGTTCATTCCTGGTCCTCGTTGAAGGGGGCGTATGGGAACGGATTATAGAGCCTTGACGGCTGGCACGAGCAGCAGATGCGGAAAGCGACAAATCCCGAACTCGTGACACAATAGGCACGATCATGGATTGGGATTATCCGAAACCCTTTGTGTTGCCCCTCGCACCGCAGGCCGGCGACATCGACGGCCTGAATCACACCAACAACGCCGTTTACGTGCAGTGGTGCGAACAGGTCGGATGGGCGCATTCCGAATTCCTGGGTATGAGCCTGGCCGACTATCTGCGTCTCGATCGTGCCATGGCGATCCGGCGCGGCGAATACGATTACTTGCTGCCCACGTTCCTGAACGACCAACTTAGTTTGGCGACCTGGATTTTTTCGGCCAATGGCAGACTCACCATGGAGCGCCGCTTCCAATTGGTCAGAGACAAAGACCGGGCAACCATCCTGCGAGGCCGATGGGAACTGGTCTGCATCGAACTGAGCAGTGGGCGGCCGCGGCGCATGCCGCCCGAGTTCTGCGCGATCTACTTGCCTGCAAGCGTCGGCAGTGCCGGAGACGAGAAACCGGCCTCCGTACTGTTCGACCGGATCGCTCACAGCGGCAAACCTCTCGCAGTTGAGGTATTGCAGGGACTGGCAGTGGCGAAGAAGCAAGGCAAGGCATGATCGCCCTGGACACCAATATTCTTGCCCGCGCTATTGCGGCTGAGATCGATGTCGACGCGGCGACCAAGGCGCAAAGCAAGCGTGCGCAGGCCTTGTTGTCGTCGGGCCGTCAACTCTTTGTGTCGGTGACCGTGATCGAGGAACTCGAGTGGGTGCTGCGGGGCGGCTACGTCATGCCTGTGGTGGTACCATATTCATCCAGCGCGTCTACTTATGGAGTGCATCATGGCAGCAATTTTGAAAGAGATTGAAAGCCAAGCCTTACAGCTATCGCCTCCGGAACGCGGCGAGTTGATTCATCGCCTTATCCTCAGCCTCGAAGGCAAACCTGAAGATTCACCCGAAGCCATTGCCAAAGCATGGAATGAGGAAATCGCCCGACGAGTGGCGGATATGGAGGCGGGGCGCACGCAGTGGATCCCAGCCGATAAGGTGATGACCCGACTCCGCGCAAGAATCAAAAGCGCCAAAGCCGGTGCGGGTCAGTCTTAGCAACGAGGCGCAAGGCGATGCCGATGCCGCTGTCAATTGGTACATCGGCGAAGGCGCGTTCATCGCAGCAGATGATTTCGTCGATGAACTCGATCAGGCGCTTGCCCTCCTTGACCGGTTCCCCGAATTGGGCCAGGCCGGCGAGGGCGGCACGCGGAGGTTGCCTCTCCACAGTTTTCCCTATTCTCTGATTTATCGGCTGCAAGCCGATGCAATCCGCATCATCGCCGTTGCTCATCACAGCCGCCGGCCTGGGTATTGGGCCGGGCGGCGGTAATTGGGTTATATCCGATTGAGATTTTGCGGCAACAAGCTGGTCGAATGAAAGCGATCTACTCGTGACCTACCTCAACCTCGGCCAACTTGAGTGCCTTGATTCGTGGCACGAATGCCTTGCGAAATTTCCCATCGAAATCCACCAACCAGTCACAGTATTCCGGCCAAGAATTACGATTAGCCAAATCTACTTTTCTGAACAACCCAATGATTTTGTCGCGCTTCTCAGGAGTCGGATTCCAAACCAGTTTCTCGCCGATCTCTTTTTCAATTGCAACTTTGTCCTTTTCCAGCTGAGCAAGCGCAGCTTCCGCAATACGGTTGCCGATATACACCCGTACACCAATCCGACTAGCGTAGGTATCGAGGATGTTGGAGAGAAATATATTTGATCGGCCGAGCGCCACGTCAAACCAGTATTGCGGGCGTGGAGTCTGAGCTGATGGGATAACCTTTTTTTCCAGCAAGCGATCCCGGAAAATTGTCCAAAACTCCAACTGCATTTGCTGAGTTTCGGTAAGCGATCCTGACGACTTTGCAGCGGTCGCTGCTCGAACAACTTGATTGGGCTGACTGATGACATTGAATCGTATCGCTGGTGCCGAATCATCGACCTGCAGAACCTCGAGTTGCACGGCATATAGCGAAAGCGAGTCGATGGTCCGTTCGTTCAGCCATTCCACCGTCTTGCGATGTTCCTCGGTGAATTGTTCTGCGATCCATACCACTGCAGATACACCGAAGGTCGCGCCATAGGTCAGTAATTTACCTAAGTGATCGTGATTAGTTTTGCCGAACTGGTTTTCGATCACCACGTACTCACCGGATGCGTCTTTCGCCAGGATGTCGGCGAAATAGGGGCCGACAGGGACCTCAATTCGGTCCAGTTGTAAGTTCATACCGATGGCGTCCGACAATGCGGACAAGTGGTTTTCCTCGGCCAGCCACGGCGTGAAGTCATGCTCCTCGTGGTTCCAGACCGTTTTCAACTTTAGATTCTTTAGCTGCCCGAGCTTCAAGGTCATTTTTCCGTCCCCAATGAGAAATTCAGGATCAGTAATTGCTATACGCTATCAGTCACGCAGACAGTGTCCTGCAATACTGGCAGGCCGGCAAGTTTGCCGAACTGAACGGGATCAGTTTTCTAAGCCTTAATGCAAGCCCGGCCGGACCGCGGTATCATAGCAAACCAATGCCAACACCCATAGGTAGTATGCGAGAGCTTTATGGCAACAAAATCTAGGGCTTACAACGCCGAAGACATCGAAATCCTGGAGGATCTGTCGCCGATCCTGCACCGGCCGGGCATGTATACCGATCCCTCCAATCCCAACCATGCGCTGGTGGAGGTTGTCGACAATTCCTCCGACGAAGGCCTGGCGGGCTTTGCGAAAAACATCGCCGTGGTGCTGTACGAAGACGGCTCGGCAGAAGTCACCGACGACGGCCGCGGCATTCCGGTCGATATCCATCCGAAGAAAAAAGTCCCGGCCGTGCAGGTGATTTTCACCACCCTGCACTCGGGCGGCAAGTTCCGCAAGACGGACAAAGACGCCGCCTATCGGATCGCCGGCGGTCTGCATGGCGTGGGCATCTGCGTCACCAATGCGCTCGCCACCCGGCTGGAAGTCGAGGTCAGGCGCGATGGCGCCTGCCACCGCCTGGTGTTCGCGGACAACGGCAAAGTCAAAGAGCCGCTCAGGAAAATCGGGCCGGCCGCAGCGCGCGAGAGCGGTACGCGCATCCGTTTCTGGCCCGATCCCAAGTATTTCGACACGCCCAAGATTGTCACCGCCGATCTCGCGGCGCTGCTGCGCGCCAAGGCCATGCTGCTCCCCGGCGTCCGGTTTACGCTGGGTGTGGAGAAGAACGGCAGGATAGAGCAAAGCGAATGGCATTTCCCGGAAGGCATCAGGGGCTATTTCGCCACGGCCGTGGCCGGCTTGGAGCCGGTGGCGGATACCTTCTTCGGCGAGCGCTATATCGCGGCGCAATCGGAGTCGGACAGCTTTGCCGAAGGCGAGGGCGCGCTATGGGCCATCGCCTGGACCCCCGAAGGCGAGGTGGTGGCCGAGTCCTACGTCAATATGATCCCCACGCGCCACGGCGGCACCCATGTTTCCGGTTTGCGCGAAGGCGTGTACAACGCCATCCGCAATTTCATTGACCTGCATGCGATGGGCCAGCGCGGTATCAAAATCGTGCCCGAGGACGTCTGGTCGCGCGCCTCCTATGTGCTGTCGGTGAAAATGCTCGATCCGCAGTTCAAGGGGCAGGTGAAAAACGAGCTGATCTCGCGCGACGGGGTCAAGCTGATGGCACAGATTGTGCGCGACCCGTTCGAGCTATGGCTCAACCAGCATGTGGACGAGGGCAAGCGTATCGCCGAGCTGG
>CAKKSJ010000193.1:3838-30088 GCA_919902965.1 Burkholderiales bacterium | reverse complement strand
CGCGGCTGATGCTGCCGCTGTCGCTGTCCTACGATCACCGCGTCATCGACGGCGCTTCTGCCGCGCGCTTCACCTCCTATCTCGCGTCGGTGCTGTCCGACATCCGCCGTTCCTTGCTCTAGAGCCGACGGCATGCACACCATTTACCTTAAGCGGGGATACGCATGAGCGACACGATCGAGATCAAAGTCCCGGATATCGGCGACTTCAAGGATATCGATGTCATCGAGGTCCTGGTGAAACCGGGTGACACGGTGGAGAAGGAGACCCCGCTCATCACCGTGGAATCCGACAAGGCGACCATGGAAATTCCCTCACCGGCCGCGGGCGTGGTGAAGGAAATGAAGCTCAAGGTCGGCGACAAGGTGTCCGAGGGCGCGTTGATCATGCTGCTGGCGAGTGTGGCCGAGGTGGCCAGCGCGGTGGCGCCGCAAGCGGCGGCAGCGCCGGCTGCGGAGGCGGTCATTTCCAGCCCGCCGATAGCCGGCGGCGACGCGCCCGCTACTTCTCAGAGCGCGGCAATACCGGACAGCGCCGACCTGCACGCGGAAGTCGTGGTTCTGGGCGCGGGTCCGGGCGGCTATACCGCCGCGTTTCGCGCCGCCGACCTGGGCAAGAAAGTCGTGCTGATCGAGCGCCATGCGACCCTGGGCGGCGTATGCCTCAATGTTGGTTGCATTCCTTCCAAGGCGCTGCTGCACGCGGCCAAGGTGGTGACCGAGGCCGAGGAAATGTCGCACTCCGGCATCGTGTTCGGCAAGCCCAAAATCGACATCGACAAGCTGCGCGGCTGGAAGGACGCGGTGGTCGGGCGCCTCACCAAGGGACTGGTGGGCCTGGCCAAGCAGCGCAAAGTGACGACGCTGCAAGGCGTGGGGAAATTCGAATCCCCCAATCTGATTGCGGTGAAAACGGCCGAGGGCATAAAGCGAGTTTCCTTCGACGCCTGCATTATCGCGGCGGGCTCGCGCGTGGCCAGGATTCCGGGCTTCCCCTACGACGATGCGCGCCTGATGGACTCGACCGGCGCCTTGCAGCTCGCCGACATACCGCGGCGACTGCTGGTGATCGGTGGCGGCATCATTGGCCTGGAAATGGCCTGCGTCTATGACGCCCTCGGCGCCAAGGTTACGGTGGTGGAAATGGCCGAACTCATTCCGGGCGCCGACCGCGATCTCATCCGGCCGCTCGCCAAGCGCATCGAAAAACGCTATGAAGCGATTTACCTCAATAGCAAGGTGGCGAAGCTCGAGCCGAAAACCGAGGGGTTGCTCGCCAGCTTCGAAGGCGAGGTCAAGCCACAGCAGCAAATGTTCAACCGCGTGCTGATGGCCGTGGGGCGGCGCCCCAATGGCGGCGACATCGGCGCCGAGCACGCCGGCGTCAGCGTGGATGAGCGTGGCTATATTCCTGTCGACAAACAACAGCGCAGCAACGTGCCGCATATTTTCGCCATCGGCGACGTTTGCGGCGAGCCCATGCTCGCGCACAAGGCTACGCATGAAGCCAAGGTGGCAGCCGAGACCATCGCCGGGCACAGGGTCGCGTTCGATGCCATGACCATACCCTCGGTTGCTTATACAGATCCCGAAGTCGCCTGGATGGGTCTGACCGAGACTGAGGCGAAGAAGCAGGGCATCGCCTACGACAAGGCGAGTTTCCCCTGGGCCGCCAGCGGCAGGGCCCTTTCGATCGGCCGCGAAGAGGGTGTGACCAAACTGCTCTACGACAAGGTGACCAAGCGCATTCTGGGCGCCGGCATCGTCGGCGTGAACGCAGGCGAGCTGATCGCAGAACTGGTGCTGGCGCTGGAAATGGGTGCCGACATGGAGGACATCGGCCTCAGCATACATCCGCATCCGACGCTATCGGAAACGCCGTTCTTCGCGGCAGAAATCGCGTTGGGCAGCATCACCGATCTGTACCTGCCCAAGAAACCGTAACGGGAATTCGGATACTTCGATGACCCAGGACGAACTGAAGCTGGCAGTTGCGAAGGAAGCGATCAAACACGTGGTCGAGGACGCCATCGTCGGCGTCGGCAGCGGTTCCACGGCCAATTTCTTTATCGACGAGCTGGCGAAAATAAAGAACCGGATTGACGCTGCCGTGGCCAGTTCGCAGGCGAGCGCAGATCGACTGAAATCCCACGGCATCCGCGTGGTCGACTTGAACAGCGTGAGCGAATTGCCTGTTTACATCGACGGCGCCGACGAAATCACCGAACACTTCGCGATGATCAAGGGCGGCGGCGGCGCGCTCACGCGCGAGAAAATCGTCGCCGCAGTGGCGCAGAAGTTCGTGTGTATCGCCGATGAATCCAAGCTGGTCGGCGTGTTGGGAAAGTTTCCGCTGCCGGTGGAGGTGATCCCCATGGCCCGCTCCTACGTCGGGCGCGAGCTGGTCAAGCTTGGCGGGCAACCCGCATTGCGCCAGGGATTCACCACGGACAACGGCAATCTTATTCTCGACGTCTACGGCCTCAACATCATCAAGCCGCTGGAACTCGAAGCCGAGCTGAACAACATCACCGGCGTGGTCAGCAACGGCTTGTTTGCCCGGCGTGGCGCGGACGTCTTGCTGCTGGGCACCGCGGCCGGGGTGAAGACGACGAAGCGAAGATAATCCTGCCGCGCATAGACCCGAATGCGGGCAGCGGGGGCCGTAACCAATCTGTCACAATATGCTGCTAGCCTGCCCATCTGATGAGGGGTTTGGAAATGCCTGAACATATTTCGAAGCAGTTCGACGCCGAACTGGAAGCGGTGCGCTCGCGCGTGCTGCAGATGGGTGGCCTGGTGGAGGAGCAGATCGTCAAAGCCGTGGATGCGCTCGCCAGCGGCGATATCGCGGTCCTGGATGGCGTGATCGAGGACGATCACCGCGTCAATGCCATGGAAGTCGGCTTGGACGAAAGCTGCAGCCATATCATCGCGAGGCGCCAGCCGGCCGCCAGCGACCTGCGCCTGGTCATGGCGATCATCAAGACCATCACCGATCTCGAGCGCATTGGCGACGAAGCCGAGAAAATCGCGCGCATGGCCAAGCTGATCCACGGCGCCGAGCGGGCGCACCTGCCGCGGCTGGAATTGAAGCACGCGGCGGGCCTCGCTTTATCCATGCTGCGCATGGCGCTGGACGCTTTTGCCCGGCTCGACGTCCAGGCGGCGCAGGAGGTGGTGAAGCAGGATCGCGGCGTGGACGACGAATTCCGTTCCATTCTGCGCCAGCTCATCACATTCATGATGGAAGATCCGCGCACCATCACCTGTTGCCTGGAAATCCTGTTCGTGGCCAAAGCCATAGAGCGCATCGGTGATCATGCCAAGAACATGGCCGAGTACGTGGTCTACATGGTCGAAGGCCGCGACGTGCGTCACACGCGGGAAGAGCAGCACATCGAGGGGCTGTAGCCCAGTCCGCGCTACCGCCCTGCGCGCCCGGCCGGCGGCCCGGTCGAACCGCGCAAGATCAATTCGACCGCAAGTTCGGTGCGCTTCTCAGTCTTCTCTCCATTCAGGCGCGCCAGCAGGTGCTGCGCGGTACGGCGTCCGATTTCAGCGGTGGGAATACCTACCGTGGTCAAGCCCGGGGACAAGTGTGTCGAGAGTTCCATGTCATCAACGCCGGTAATCGACAGTGCCCCTGGTATTTCGATGCCAAGCGCCTGCGCTTGCATCAGCGCGCCTTGCGCCAGAATATCGTTGCCGCAAATGACAGCGCTCGGTTGCGGCGCAGACTGCAACACCGCCAGGAGCGCCTCCCGACCGCTTTGTACCGAGAACGAGGTTTCCACCAATCGCTGCGGCCCAAGCGCGATGCCGCGCGCGAGCAGCGCCTCTCGCACGCCGGTGATTCGGTCGCGGGCGCGATCGTTATGTGCGGTAAATCCCGATATCACCGCAAACTCGCGGTGGCCAAGATCGTAGAGATATTGCGCAACGCGCGCACCTACCTCCCGGTTGTTGAATCCGACGCAGTGATGATGGCCGCTCTCGTCCAGGGACCAGGTCAGGACATAAGGGCTGCCGAAGCCGACCAGCAGCTGGTACAGCTGCGGACTGTGATCGGTACCGACCAGTACCAAGCCGTCCACGCCGCGCTCCAGCAGCGCGCGGGTCACCTGGACTTCGCGCTCCGGGTCGTATTCATGCGAGCCGAGCAGCAGCTGATAGCCGCGTTCTCCGAGCTCGCGCTGCATCGCCTGCGTGGAGCTGGCGAAAATGGCGTTGTCTAGGGTCGGGATGACCGCACCGATCGTATGCGTGCGCCGCGACGCGAGCGCGCGTGCGGCGCCGTGCGGCATGTAGCCGAGCAAACGCGCAGCGTCTCGAACCCGGTTCAGCGTGGCGGGCTTCAGCAAGTGCGGCGTGGAAAGTGCGCGCGAGGCAGTGGCCAGGGACACGCCCGCTACTCGGGCGACGTCATCCAGCTTCGCCTTGCCTTGGTCGCTAGACATGGTTCCGGGTCTTGCATGAGGAGCAAAAAAATGGAAGCGCATTCAGCATAGCATACCTTGCGTTGCAGCATGGAAACATGTTGACTAATGCGGATTAATCTGGCTAAAATGAAAGCGCTTACATTCTAGTCAGGATACTGACCGGATAGTGGCGAATCCAGTTTCAAATTCTTGAAAGGGTTCTTGCATGTCAGTCACATATTTGAAAAAAGCCAGCAAGACGGCTGAGACGGAAACGGCGACTGCGCAAAAAGTCGTCAAGGAAATGCTTGCGGAAATTCAGCAGCGCGGGGAAGAGGCGGTGCGCGAATACTCGCGCAAACTCGACAAATGGGAAGGTGACATCATCATGTCGCCGAAAGCCATTGCGGTCGCCATCAAGGACATTCCGGACAGCGTGAAACGCGATATCGAATTTGCCTCCAAACAGGTATTCGACTTCGCCGTTGCGCAAAAGAACAGCATGCTCGAGTTTTCCACCGAGTTGCATCCGGGCGTAAGCGCCGGACAGCGTGTGATCCCGGTGAATGTGGTCGGCTGCTATGCCCCGTCTGGGCGCTATGCGCATATCGCGTCGGCGTACATGACCGTGGCTACCGCCAAAGCGGCCGGCGCAAAAACCATCATCGCCTGTTCCAGCCCGTATCGCGGCGGCGGAATGCACCCTTATCTGCTGTATGCCTTCAAGACCGCCGGCGCCGACGTCATCATGACACTGGGCGGCGTGCAGGCCATAGCGAGCATGGTGTATGGCCTGTTTACGGGCAAACAGGCTGACGTCGTCGTCGGTCCGGGTAACAAGTTCGTCGCCGAAGCCAAGCGCACCCTGTTTGGCAAGGTCGGCATTGATGTGTTCGCCGGCCCATCCGAGGTCGCGATCATTGCCGATGAAACCGCGGACCCCAGTATTGTCGCCAGCGACCTGGTGGGGCAGGCCGAACATGGGCACGAATCTCCCGCCTGGCTGTTTTCCACCAGCGAGGCATTGGCCAAGGAGGCGATGCGTCAGGTTCCCGGCTTGATCGAAAAACTGCCGCCTACCGCCAAGGATGCCGCCGGATCGGCCTGGCGCGACTACGGAGAAGTCGTTCTTTGCAGCACGCGCGAGGAAGCCGCGGAAATATCCGACAGATATGCCAGCGAGCATCTCGAGGTGCATGCCAAAGACCTGGACTGGTGGCTGGACACCCTGACCTGCTATGGCTCCTTGTTCCTTGGGGAAGAAACGACCGTGGCCTACGGCGACAAAGCCGCCGGTCCCAATCATGTGCTGCCTACCATGGGCGCCGCCCGCTATTCCGGCGGCCTGTCGGTGCACAAGTTCATGAAGGTGCTGACCTGGCAACGCATGACTCGTGAAGCCAGTCGCGACATCGGATTGGTGAGCGCCCGCATCAGCCGGCTGGAAGGCATGGAAGCGCATGCGCGCACGGCCGATGACCGGCTGCGCAAATACTACCCAAGCGGCCAGTTTGAAGTTGGCGCCCCGGTTGAGGTGTGAAGGCAAAGAGATGAAAGCCATATCCGACAACGAGGTAACGGACCTGTTCAATTTGCAGGGACGCCAGGCCTTGATCACTGGGGGCAGTCGCGGAATCGGCGCCGCCATCGCCTACGCGCTGGGAAAAGCCGGCGCGCGGCTGATACTCACGGCAACCGGCAAGGGCCTGTCCGAAACTGCTGCCAAGATGAAGGCGGACGGCATTGAGGTTGCGCGAACCATAGCCGCGGACCTGGCGAACCATGACGGAATACGCAAGCTCGCCGACGCCGTTCGAAGCGGCGGCGAACCGATAGACATTCTGGTCAACTGCGCCGGCGTCAATCTGCGCCAGAGCTTCGCGGAAATCACGCCGGAAACCTGGGATACGCAATTGCTGATGCACCTGGCCGCGCCGTTTTTTCTTACGCAAGCATTGGCGCCGGGCATGAAACAACGTGGCTGGGGGCGGATAATCAATATCGCCTCGCTGCAAAGTTACCGCGCCTTCGCCAACAGCGCGCCTTATGGCGCGGCCAAGGGGGGTATTCTGCAACTCACGCGTGCCATCGCGCAGGAATGGTCGCGTCACGGCATCACCTGCAATGCCATCGGGCCCGGCTTCTTCCCCACCCAACTGACATCCGCCGTCTTCAACGATGAAAGTCTGGCATTGAAACACGCCGGGCAGACCGCGGTTGGCCGCAACGGATTGATGACGGACCTGTATGGCGTGGCGGTATTTCTTGCCAGTAACGCTTCCGCCTATATCACCGGTCAAACGATCATGCTCGACGGTGGCTATACGGCCAAATGAGATAAGACTATGCACGCCCTCGTCTATACGCAGCCGAATGAAGTCCGCCTGCAGGATCGCCCCTATCCGGAAATGGCCAGGGGCGAGGTAATCATCAAGATTGAAGCAGCGGGGATTTGCGGCAGCGACATGCACGCCTATCACGGCCAGGATCCGAGGCGAAATCCCGGGCTGGTATTGGGCCATGAATTTGCCGGCACGGTCGTTGAAAGCCGGGATGGCTCGATAGCAGTCGGTGATCGGGTCTCGGGCAATCCCTCGATCACCTGCGGTTTCTGCGACAACTGTTTGCAGGGGCGCAGCAATTTGTGCAGCAACCGGACCATGGTCGGCATGACCAGGCCGGGCGCGTTTGCCGAATACATGAGCATTCCCGCGGCCTCGCTCATCAAGCTGCCGGGTGATCTGCAAATCGACGCAGCCGCGCTTACCGAACCGGCGGCAACAGCCCTGCATGCGATCAACCTGTCGCAGCGGGCGTTGTACCGGCCTATGCAGGAGGGACGTGTCCTGATTCTGGGCGGCGGGGCAATCGGTATGCTGGCAGCGCTGCTGCTTAAGCACTACGGTGTAGACCAATTGGCGGTAGTCGAGTTGAATGCCAAACGTAGCCAGTCGATCCGCGATCACGTCGGTTGCGATGTGCTGGACACGAACAAGTCGGCATTGACCGGATCTGCCTATGATCTTGTGCTGGATTGCGTGGGGGCGGCGGCAACCCGCAAGACTGCATTCACCGCGGTAAAATCCGGTGGCGCCATCGTGCATATCGGGCTGCAGGACTGGGCCAGCGAGATCGACATGCGCAAGCTCACGCTGGGGGAAATCACCCTGATGGGCGCATTCATCTATACGCTGGCAGACATGCGCGCAGCCGTGAATCTGTTGCGTCAGGGCGCGTTTGGCGATCTCGTCTGGGTGGAGACGCGCAGTCTTGCTGACGGAGCGGCGGCGTTCAGCGATTTGCATCATGGCAGGATTGCCGCGGCCAAAGTATTATTGAAGCCCAGTTAATTCGAACGATAAGTGTATTGGGAGGAGGCGCGATGGACAATGGCAAGAGCGGACGAAGATGGTTCTTGCTCGCGGGCTTGTTTGCCGGATTGTTTGCCGTCAATGTCGCGCTGCGCATGCTGTTCATCAAGCAAGACGTCGCCCTGTGGCGTTTGGGCGACGTGGGCGAGTTCCTGGTGGTTCTCGCCGCCATGGTGTTTTTTGTATCCGGCGTTCTTGCCATCGAAGAAACGCCGGAGTCTTCGGCTTCACCCACTCACGACGACCACTAAGGAGAGGATAGATGAATACACGCAAAGCCAACCCGTCACTGCAGTCGCCCGATCGCCGGCGCTTTTTCGAAGTTGCCAGCCGTTACGGATTCACTACCGCCGTACTGGCCGCCACCGGCGGTTACCTCTGGTCGGAGGCCGAGGTGGCGCATGCCGCTGACGATGACGCCGCCCGGCAGAAAGCAGCCAAGTACACCATGCTCTTCGCCACCGAATACAAGGCCGACGCTTTCCACACCTACCCCATCATGCAGACCCAGTTCAAGGCCAACCTCGAGACGCTGAGCAAGGGCGCGGTCTACGTGAAGCTGCACCCGGCGGGCCAACTCGGTGTCGGCGGCGCGCTGGCGCAGAAAGTCCAGGCCGGCACGATCCAGGGCGGCTCGGTGTCGCTGTCGAACTTCTCGCCGTTCACGCCGGTGGTCGACTTGATCAACATTCCGTTCTGGTGCGGCGAGAACCAGAGGTTCGCGAACCTGGTTACCTCTGCGGCATGGAACGGGGAGATCACGCCCAAGGTCACGGTCAAGGGTTATAAGCCGATGTTCTACTTTACCGTCGATCCGCGCACGGTGGCGGTACGCAAGGGTTTTGGCAAGATCATCAAGACGCCGGACGACATGAAGGGCATGAAAATGCGCGTGCCGTCTTCCAAGCTGCTGCAGCAGTTCTATCGCCTGGCCGGGGCCAACCCGACGGTGGTGGCCTGGGGCGAAACGCCGAGCGCGCTGAAGCAGGGCGTGGCCGACGGCCTGGACCCGGCGGTGGGCGCGCTTTACACCTTCGGTTTCATCGACATCCTGGAGGCGATCACGCTGGTGGAATCGGTTCCGGATGCGCAGATGTTCGCCGCGAACTACAAGTGGTTCCAGAGCCTGCCGAAGAGCCTTCAAACCACTTTCGATGATGCCAGCGCCAAAACCCAGGCGGAGAGCTTCGCGCAAATTCTGGTGGCGCGGAAGAACTCGATGGACGCCATGGGCAAGGTCGGCATCAAGTTCTACACGCCTAGCGCAGCCGAGAAAAAACTGTGGGTGGATGCCTGCGGCGAACAACGCCCCGAGTGGAACGACATCAAGAAAGAACTTGCCGGCTCGGTCGATCTGTTCAACAAGCTGAAGACCGCCGCCAATACCAAGGGCTCGATCACGGTCGCGGGCTGATCTTCGCCGTGTCATGCACGAGGGGCGGCGCGCGCCGCCCCTCGCGGAGGCTTATCCATGCGTAAGTTGCTGCGACAGCTCGACGAGAACGGCGAGCGCTATCTGATGCTGGTCTTTTACTGTTTCATCGTATTCGTGATCGTGATCGAGGTGGTGCGCCGCTTTCTGCTCGATTTTTCGTCCCTGTGGGGCGAAGAGGCCGCCCGCTTCGCCTTCATCTACCTCGGCTGGGTGGGCGCGTCCTACTGCGTGAAGCAACGCGCGCACATTCGCTTCGATGTCCTGCTGCACTTGCTGGCGCGCCGCTGGCACGGCTACGTCTATCTGTTTGGCGAGGTGTGCACGCTGGTGTTCGCCGGCTTCGCCCTTTACTGGACGCTCGAAACCATTTCCACCCAGTTGGAGTTCGGCGCCCTCGCGCCTGCGCTGCGGGTCAGCCAGGTGTGGTTCGAGGCGGCCGTGCCGCTGGGCTTCTCGATGATGGTGGTGCGGGTACTGCAATCGGCCTGGCGCGACATCCAGGACATCCGCGCCGGACGCGACGCCTACGCCGGCACGCTGTTGTTCGACTGAGCGTCCGCGAATGCTTTCACCATGGTAGTCGCGCTCGGCATCGCTTTCATCCTGCTGCTGCTGTTCCTGGCGGTACCGTTCTGGGTGGCGCTGGGCCTGGGCACTATCGTCCTGCTGCTCTCTACCGGCGCGCTGCCGCTGTCGCTGCTGGGGGAAGCGCTGTTCCAGGGCGTGGACTCCTTCGCGCTGATCGCCATACCCTTGTTCGTGCTCACCGGCGACGTCATGGTCCGCTCGGGCCTCGCTCTCAAACTGCTGGATTTCGCCGAAGCCAGCACCGGCAGCCTGCGTTCCGGATTCGGCACCTCCACGGTGCTGGGCTGCGGATTCTTCGCCTGCATTTCCGGATCGGACGCGGCCGATGCAGCCGCCATCGGCCGCATTACCATGGCGCGGCTGGTGGAACTGGGCTACCCCAAGCCCTATGCCTGTGCGCTGGTGGCGAGCGGCGCCTGCACCGGCATTCTGATCCCGCCGTCGATTGCCTACATCATCATCGGCCTGGTGCTGGGCATCTCGTCGTCGACACTGTTTGTCGCCGCGGCGATTCCCGGCGTGCTGGTACTGTTGAGCGTGGTCTTCACCAATGTCGTAGTGAATCGCGTGCAAGGCTACGAGAACTCGCGCCAGCGCTTCTCGTGGGGACGCTGGTTAAGTGCGCTGAATGCGGCCAAGTTGGCGCTGACGATTCCATTCCTCATCCTGGGCGGGATCTACTCGGGAATTTTCACGCCCACGGAATCAGCGGCGGTCGCGGTCGCCGTGGCACTGCTGGTGGGGGTGGTGCAGGGAAGGATACGGCTGAAGGATTTTCCGTCTATGCTGGAGACTTCGGCACGCGTCAATGGTGTGATCCTCCCCATTATCGGCGTCGCCATGCTGTTCGCCCAGGCGCTCACCATACTCGACGTGCCGCAGGCCTTCGTCGCGGGCCTTACCTCAATTACCGACGACCCGGTGGCGTTGGTGCTGGTGATGCTGGCTATATTCATCATCGCCGGCATGTTCATGGAAACCACCCCCAACATCGTGATCCTGGCGCCCTTGCTCTCCCCGGTGGCCAATGCGATCGGTATGGATCAGATACACTTCTGCGTGTTCATGATCACCTCCCTGGGACTGGGATTCATCACACCACCGATGGGGCTCAACCTGTTCGTGATGTCCGGGCTGACCGGAACACCGATCATGGCGATCGCGCGCCGCGCGATTCCTTTCGTAATCACAATGATCGGAATTTCAATCCTGGTCGGCTTTGTGCCCACGCTTTCGCTCTGGGCGATACGCTAGCAAGCTTGATTCAAGCAGGCGGGCGGTGTCGGCAATTGTGATGCGGCTGCCTACTTCTGCGGCGGTACATAGCCCGCGGCCACGTCGGCGCCGCTGCCGAAAAAGTGTTTCTCCAGCTGTTCGGCCAGATATTTCCTTGCCGCGCTGTCCGCAAGGTTGAGGCGGTTTTCGTTGATCAACATGGTCTGGTGCTTGATCCACTGCTGCCAGGCGTCCTTGGATACATTTTCCCAGATGCGCCTGCCCAGATCGCCCGGGTAAGGCGGGAAATCCATGCCCTCGGCCTCGCGACCAAGCTTGATACAGTTCACCATTCTTGCCATTGCCACAACTCCTGTCGATGCCTGGCGCTATTTTAGCCTAAGAATTCATTACAAAATGAGGGGATATCCCCTGCGGGGACTTGCTTCGCGGCGTCTCCCCTTGCTCAAACTCCCCTAAGTCAGAGGCCATTTCGGTAATTCTGAAATGGCCACTAAGCAGACCTGCGCAAACGTTTCAACCGGCGACTTTGGTAAGCTCGCCGCTTTGATAATCCCGGATTGCCTGCTCGATTTCCTCGCGCGTGTTCATCACGAACGGCCCGTGCTGAACGATGGGCTCGTTTAAAGGCTTTCCGGCGAGCAGTAGAAACCGCGCGCCTTCGGCGCCGGCGCGCACTTCGATCAGGTCTCCCGGGCCAAGCACGCCCGCGCTGTGCGTGGCCAGGGAGCGCGCCGCGGCTGCGCTGCCGATGCTTGCGCTGCCTTCGAACGCATAAACGAACGCATTGCGCTCGCTGGGCAGCGCTTGAACGAACGCCGCGCCTGCGGGTAGTTCCACATCCACATAGAGTGGATCGGTAGTGAGCCCCTGGATCGGCCCCGCTATGCTGCGTTCCTGCAAAACCAGCGCGCCCGCGATGAGCTTGGCGCGGCCGCCGCCCGGCAGCTCAATGACCGGAATTTCGCCGGGATCGATATCGCGGTAGCCGGCGGGCTTCATTTTCTCGCGCGCCGGCAGATTGATCCACAGCTGAAAACCGCGCATGCGGCCCTGCTCCTGCTGCGGCATTTCCGAGTGGATAATGCCGCGGCCCGCGCTCATCCATTGCACCGCACCGCTCTTCAGGTCGCCACGATTGCCCAGGTGGTCCTCGTGCAGCATATGGCCGTCGAGCAGGTAGGTGACGGTTTCAAAGCCGCGATGCGGGTGCGCCGGAAAACCGGCGATGTAGTCGTTCGCGTCGAAAGACGAAAATTCGTCCAGCATCAAAAACGGATCCAGGCGCGTGTAGGGCGATTGCCCCAGGCTGCGCCGCAGCCTGACGCCGGCGCCGTCGGAGGCGGCAAGCGATTCGATGATTCTTTGCAGTTCGCGTATAGCCCTTCCGCCGCTCATGCGTTTGCACCTTTCGACCAGATGGGCCGCGACGGATCTGTGATCCATTCGCTCCATGAGCCCGCATACAGTTTGCCGCCCGGCATGCCGGCGACTTCGAGTGCGAGCAGATTGTGGCAGGCGGTGACCCCGGACCCGCACATATGGATGACCTGGTCAGGGGACGCGCCAGCGAGCAAGGGTTCGTACAGCGCGCGCAATTCTTCCGGCTTCAGAAAATTCCCGCGCAGGTCGAGATTGTCCTCGAAGGGTGAATTCAAGGTTCCGGGGATATGCCCCGCCACTTTATCGATAGGCTCGATCAATCCGGAAAAGCGTTCTTCCGAGCGCGCATCGATGATCACGCGTTTTTGCGCCAGCGCTTGCAGCATCGCGTCGCTGTCAACCCAAAGGCTGTCGTTCGGCGTGGCACGGAATTCAGCTGGCCGAAGTACAAGAGCGTCCGCGTCAAGCTCGCGGCCCTGTCTTTTCCATGCCGGAAAGCCGCCGTCGAGCAGCGCGACGGCGTCGTGACCCAGCCAGCGCAGCAGCCACCACAATCGCACGGCCATCGAACCGAAGCTGTCATCGTAGACCACGACCTGCTTGTCGCTGTCCACGCTCCAATGCCCCAACTTTTGTGCGAGCACGTTGGGATCGGGCAGGGGGTGGCGACCGTTGGTGCGCGTGAGCGGACCGCACAGGTCTTCGTCCAAATGGGCATAGCGGGCGCCCGGGATGTGCGCCTGCGCGTAGGCCTGGCGCCCGGACTCCGGGCGGGTCAGCGCAAAGCGGCAATCGAATATCAGCCACTGCGGATCGTGCAGATGCTGCGCCAGTTGCTCCGGGCTGACCAGCGTAGTGAACTTCTGGGCCTTGGTGGCTATCGTCATATTCGTATTTTGCGACAGAAGAAGCCGCTTGCGCTAGGATATTTCCAGACCCAAAATACGCTCCCCTGCGTTTTGCACGAGCGGCGATGAACATTATCGGGGCATTATGATCGACGAAATTCCCGCGCAGGAGCGCAGCGGCCGGCTGCTGCGCGCCGGACTGGCCGGGTCCGAAGTGCAGTCCTTCCTGGGCGAACTGGACGCACCTGCAGCCGCGAGCTTGCCCGTGGACGCCGCGCGGCTGGGCCGGCTCTGCCGCGACGGCCGCGCCTTGCTCGCGCGTCTGCCCGCCAGATCGAAGCGCAATACCGGGGAAAAGGCGGCGGGGCATGCTTTGGTACATTTGCTCGCCGATGCGGTGTGGCGTTTTTTTCGCACGCATCGAAAGCCCATTTATGACACGCTCACGGCCGCGCGCACGCGCGCCTTGCGTCTGGAAGAACTGGCCCGGGCCGGCGCCGCTCTGCTGCCGGGTGTCCTGCCCAGCAATGCCGAACTGGCTGAGGAAAGCCGCAATATGCAGGCGGACAAGGACGGGCTCGAAATTCACCAGGGTCTGTTCTTCGGCCAGCTGTTGAGCGACCGGGAAATCGGCCTACACCTGTGTGCGGCCATGCTTTTGCCGACCACCGCTGCGCAGGCGAAGCTGGAAGAGTTCCGCTCCCGCGGCGAACTCGACCTGGGCGCCGTGCGCCTGCAGGCGCAGGGCGATGCGGGCTATCTCTATTTTCACCATCCGCGCTACCTCAACGCCGAGGACGACGAAACGCTGGCGGCGCAGGAAACCGCCTGCGACCTGATCCTGCTGCACCCGGGATTGCGCATGGGTGTGCTGCGCGGCGCGCCGGTGGACCATCCGAAATACCAGGGCCGGCGCATTTTTTCCGCCGGAATCAACTTGACGCGCATATACAACGGCAGGCAAAGCTATCTTTTCTACCTTACGCGCGACATGGGATTGCTGAACAAAATGTTCCGCGGCCTGGTCGCGACCGATCAGGCAGGCAGATTGCAGTTGCGCCCCGAAGAGCCCGAGCAGACGCTGGAAAAACCCTGGGTTGCGGTGGTCGACGGTTTCGCCATCGGCGGCGGCTGCCAGCTGCTGCTGGTCGTAGACTATGTGATTGCGGAATCCGGCGCCTATTTCAGCCTGCCGGCACGCAAGGAGGGCATCATTCCGGGCTGCGCCAACCTGCGCCTGCCGCGCTTCATGGGCGAGCGCATGGCGCGCGAAGCAATCATGTTCGACAAGAGCTTTCGCGTCGACGACGCCGATGCGCGCGCGCTGGTGAACGAAGTCCATCCGCGCGCGGACATGGATCGTGCGGTGGGCGCCTGCATAGCAAACGCCCTCGGTTCGGGCATGGTCAGCGCCGGCGGCAACCGCAAGGCAATCCGCATACAGACCGAACCGCTGGATACCTTCCGCGCCTATATGGCGACCTACGCCTGCGAACAGGCGTTTTGTCATTTGAGCGAACAGCTGGTGCATAACCTCGAGCGCCACTGGAATGCGAAGGAGCGCAAGCTCTGAGCGCGGAATAAGTACAACTTACCTGGGAGTACAGCCATGAGACCTATCCTAGTCGTCCTTGCAATCGCGGCGCTCAGCGCTTGCGGCGTCGAAACCGCGAGCACGGCCGCGACTGCCGCCGCCGTGAAGAAGCAGGAAATCGAGCAGGGCAAGAAGACCATGGGCGAGATGCAGCAGAACATCGGTCAGGCGATGGAGCAGACGCAGCAGCGCGCGCAGCAAGCGGGCGAGACTGCCGGAAAATAGCTGCAGTTCGCGAACGCCGGCAAGCGCAGGCCCCCGCCTGCTTGTGGCGCGGCCGCGTCCTCCCTCCCGCAGCGAGCACTTGCGAAAGCTTTGATATACAACAAATTCATGACGGGCGGCCGCTGCTAACATCGGTCCGTCATTCAACCTCAGGACCTGTCATGAGCTTCCCCACGCAAGTGCTTCCCGATCATCACCGCCATTGCGACGACCTTTTTGTCGCTGCCGAGGAGGCCGCCCAGCGTGCTGACTGGACGGCAGCGGGGCCGGCCTTTGAACGTTTCCACGGCCAGATGAAAGCCCACTTCGAAGCCGAGGAGAACCTGCTGTTCCCCGCGTTCGAGGCCGCTACCGGCATGAGCGCGGGACCGACCCAGATGATGCGTCACGAGCACGAACAGATGCGCGGCTTGCTCGCGCAGCTCGCGGCGGCCTGCGAAGCCCGTGACGGCGAGGCTTACGCCGGTGCGGCCGAGACCCTGCTCATGCTGATGCAGCAGCACAATATGAAAGAAGAGAACATTCTTTACCCGATGTGCGACCAGGCGCTCGGCGCCGAGGCGGAACGCCTGGGCGCTGACATGGATGCGCTGCTCGAAAAAAAGCATGCCTGAGCCGCGCCTGATCGACGGCCGCGACATGCAGCCGCCGGAGCCGCTGGAACTGGCGGTCGCCGAACTGGGGAAGCTGGCGCCCGGCGAGGAACTGATCATGCTGTTGAATTGCGAGCCCTTCCCGCTCTACGCGATACTCGACAGCAAGGGCTACCGCTACCGCTCCGAGCGGCGTGCCGACGGCAGCAACGAGGTCCGCATCAAGAAGAAGCCTGACGCGCAAGTCTGATGCAGCCCGCTTTGTCGTTCGAACAGGCGCCGCCGATCTCGGTGCCCTACCGGTTTTTTCTAACCGCGCCCTTGTTCGGCATCGTCGCCGGACTGCTGCTGGTCTGGCTGGGGCCTGCGGCGCTGGAATCGCGCTGGGCGCCCGGCGCGCTCGCGATGACCCATTTGATCGTAGTCGACTTCATGCTGCAGGTGATGTGCGGCTCGCTGTTGCAATTCGTCGCAGTGGTGGCGGGCGCCAATATCTGGCGGCCGCGCCTGGTGGCAACGCTGGTGCACCCGCTGATCACCGCCGGCGCGGTATTCCTCGCGACAGCGTTCCTGCTGGAGCAGCAGGTCCTGTTCCTGCTGGCGGCGCTGAGCTTCACCCTGGCTCTGGGATTGTTCCTCACGGTGATGGCGATTTCGCTATTGCGCACGCCCGCGCGCGGCATGCCTCTCCTCGTGCTGCGCCTGGCGGTATTCGGCCTGCTGGTGACCGTCGTGCTCGGCGTTATCCTCGCCAGCACGCTTGGTATGCACGAGAGCCTGCAATCGGTATGGTCGCTGCTCACGCTGATCAATGTGCACGTCGCCTGGGGGCTGGGCGGTTGGGCCTTGATGCTGGTGATCGGGGTTTCTTATCTGGTGGTACCGATGTTCCAACTCACGCCGGCTTATCCGCTCTGGCTGACACGCCTGCTGCCGGCGGGATTACTGCTGGTGTTGTGCCTCTGGTCGCTGCAACTGCTGCCCGGCCTGGCCGGCGCGCAGGCCTGGCAGCCCGGCGTGCTGCTGGCGGGCATGTTGCTCGCAGGACTCTACGCGGCGGCGACGCTTAGTCTGCAATCGCGCCGGCGGCGGAAACAGGCCGATATCACGCTGGTATTCTGGCGCGGCGCGATGCTGTCGCTGCTGGCCCTGGCTTTCTCCGCAATGGTGTTCGAACTGCTGCCGCAGTTAGGCGGGCATGCGCGCGCGCCGCTGTGGCTGGGTGTGCTTGCCCTGCCCGGGGTGTTCCTGTCGGTAATAATCGGCATGCTCTACAAGATCATGCCCTTTCTCAATTGGCTGCATTTGCAGCAGCAGGGCGGTACGGTGACGACCCAGCCCAATATGAAGCAGATGATACCGGAGGGCGCGATGCGCGGGCAGATGCGCCTGCATTTCGCCGCCCTGCTGCTGCTGCTCGCTGCAGTGATATGGCCGGCGTTGGCGCGCCCGGCCGGCCTGGTTTTTGCCGCTTCCTGCCTCTGGCTGGAATGGAACCTGATCGGCGCGGCGCGCGTGTATGCGCGCTTTCGCGACAAAATCCGCGCCGCGACGGCGGCCTCGGCGTCGACCTAGAAAAGTATCATCTGCCGGATCGCTACGCCGTTGGCGAGGCGGTCGAAGCCGAGGTTGATTTCGTCGAGCTTGATGCGATGCGTGACCAGCTTGTCGATCGGCAAGCGACCGGCCAAATAGAGCTGGATGTAGCGCGGCAAATCGCGCTGCGGCACGGCGGAGCCGAGATAGCTGCCTTTGAGCGTGCGTTCCTCGACCACCAGGTTGACCGCCGGCACATTCAACATCGCGCCCGGCGGTGTCAGGCTGACCGTCACCGTGGTGCCGCCGGGACGGGTAATCTTGTAAGCAGTCTCCAGTGCGGCTACCGCGCTCGCCGCCTCGATCGCCACGTCCACGCCGTTGCTGCTCGCCGCCTTGACCTTGGCGACCAGATCCGGATCGTCGGCGCGAAATGTGTGCGTGGCGCCGAGCGCGCGCGCGACTTCCAGTTTCGAATCGAGTTTGTCGATGGCGATGAGCTGGCGCGCGCCCGCCGCCAGTGCGCCGAGCAGCGCCGACAGGCCGACGCCGCCGAGGCCGACTATGGCGGCCGAACTGCCCAGCTTCATTTGCGCGCAATTGATGGCGGCGCCGACGCCGGTGAGCACGGCGCAACCGAACAGCGCCGCAATGTCGAGCGGAAGTTCCGGGTCGACTTTGACCAGCGAGCCGCGCGCCAGCACCGCATATTCGGCGAAACAGGAAACGCCGGCCTGGTGATTGAGCACGCTCTTGTCCATGCGGTGTACGCGGCGGTGGCCGCCGAGTAGCGTGCCGGCGCCGCCGGCGGCAAAGCCTGGCTCGCACAGCGCCGGCCGGCCTTCGCGGCAGGGCAGGCAATGTCCGCAATTGGGCGCGAACACCAGCGCGACATGATCGCCGCGCTGCAGACCCACGACGCCCGGTCCGAGTTCTTCGACGACGCCGGAAGCTTCGTGGCCCAGCACCATGGGCATCACCCGCGGCCGGTCGCCGTTGATGACCGACAGGTCCGAGTGGCACAAGCCGGCCGCAGCCATTTTCACGAGCACTTCGCCCGGTCCGGGCGCGTCCAGTTCGATGGTCTCGATGCTGAGCGGTTTGGTCGTCGCATAAGGTTGCGGTATTTGCATTCTGCTGAGCACGGCGGCGCGGATTTTCATGCTGGTCTCCGATTAAAGCTGGTCTGACAGTCCTTCAGGGGTTGCCGATATAGTCGCGCTTGGCAAGTTCGACACCATTGTGGCGCAGGATGTCGTAGGCAGTCGTGACGTGGAAATAAAAGTTCGGCAGCGCGAATCCGAGCAGGTATTGCATGCCCTTGAACTTGACCTCGGTAGCTCCCAGCTTGAGCGCGATCTCCTGGTCTTCGCTGCCGTCGATTTGTGCCGCTTGAATCGATTCTACGAATGCGACCGTTTTGTCGATGCGCGCTTTCAGATCGGCGAAGTTCTGCTCCGTGTCCTCGTGCTTGGGAATTTCCACCCCGGCCAGCCGCGCCACGGCGCCTTTGGCGTTGTCGCAGGCAATGCGCACCTGATTCATGAACGGCAGCATGTTCGGATACAGACGGCTTGAGGTGAACACCAGAGGATCGATTTTCTTCGCGTCCGCATGGGCCTGTGCCTTGTCCAGTACGGCGGACAGGTTGTTGAGCATATTGACGAAGCGCGGCGCGCTCGCTTGGTACATGGAAATGGTCATGGGCTATCCGGGTCGAGGTGGTTGGGGGGGAGAGGGCATTCTATCCGCCGCGGGCGGCGTGCTGCAAAAATTCTCTAGGCTCAGGCAGGCTGGCGGCTCATCGCGACAGTTGACGCCGCAGCAACTGCAGCGCCGCCGCTGTGAATGCGCGCATGTTCGCCAGCCGGTCTGCGCCGCCGGTCTCGAGTGTGATGCTCTCTTCCGCCAGACCGGCGATCGCAATGCAACTGTGGCCGGCGCTGTCGCCATAGGGATTCCCAGTCGGGCCCGCAGCGCCGGTCTCAGCCAGGCCCCAACTTGCGGCGAAGCGTGCGCTAACCGTGCGTGCGAGCAGCAAGGCATAGGGCTCGGAGGCCGAGCGCATTCCGCTGACCGCCTCGCGCGGGAGTTGCATCAATACCTCGCGCGCTTTGCGCGTGTACACCACCGCCCCGCCGAGAAAATAGGCTGAGGCGCCGGGCACCGCGAGCAGTACGGCCGAGAGCAAGCCACCTGCGGAAGACTCCGCGACGGCAATGGTTTCGCGGCGTTGCTTCAGCAGGGCCGCCACCTGTTCTGCCAGCGGCAGCAGGGTTTGCACCGTTCAGTCTCCGCCCAGTTTGAATTGCAGATGCTGTTTCACCGCCGGCCATTCCGGCGCAATGATAGAAAACGCCACGGTGTCGCGCAGGCTGCCGTCGGCATAGCGCTGATGGCTGCGCAGAATGCCGTCCTGTTTCGCGCCCAGGCGCTCGATCGCGCGGCGGCTAGCGAAATTGAAAAAGCCAGTGCGGAATTCGACCGCGATGCAGGCCAGCGACTCGAACGCGTGCGTGAGCAGCAGCAGCTTGCATTCGGTATTGAGCGATGTGCGTTGCGCCGATTTGGCATACCAGGTCGAGCCGATTTCGACGCGGCGGTTTTTCGCGTCGATATGCATGTAAGTCGTCATGCCGGCGAGCTTGCCGCTCGCCAGGCTGCGTACCGCGAAGGGCAGCATCGAGCCGGACTCCTGCAGCGCCAGTCTGCGCGCGATCTCGTCGCGCATGCCTTCGGGCGAGGGCACGGAGGTGTACCAGAGCTTCCACAATTCTCCGTCGCGCACTGCATCAAGCAGTTCGTCGTGATGGGCGTAGGCGAGCGGTTCCAGCGCGGCATGGCTGCCGCTGAGGGTAATGGGTTCGATGAAGGCAGTCATGGCCGGGATCTTCCGCGTGATGGTCGCGCAAACATAGCACAGTTGCCGCGCGCTCGGCGGTGCTATCCTTAAGCCCGCAATGGAGCGAAGCAGATGAAACTGGAGGATACCCGCGCCGCGGCGGCCATGCTGCTGCAACACTGGCGCCAATCCACGCGTCTAGGCGAACTGCCGGCGCATTGCCGCCCGGAAACGCGCGCCGAGGGCTATGCGATCCAGTCAGAAGTGGCGAAACTCTCGGGACAAAACGTCGTCGGCTGGAAAATCGCCGCCACCAGTGTAGCCGGGCAGCAACATATCCAGGTGGACGGGCCGATTGCCGGTTGCCTGCTCGCGGCGCGCGCGCGCGAAGGCGGCGCGCGCATTGCGCTTGCCGGCAACAACATGAAAGTGGCCGAGGCAGAGTTCGCGTTCCGCATGGGCGGCGATCTGCCCAAACGCGGGACAAGCTACGGCGTGGACGAGGTACTCGCCGCCGTCGCCTCGCTGCATCCCGCGATTGAAGTGCCCGACTCGCGCTATGAGGACTACACCCGCGTCGGTGCGCCGCAATTGATCGCCGACATGGCCTGCGCCTGCTGGTTCATGATCGGACCGGCGACGCGCGCCGACTGGCGCGCCCTCGATCTGGCGCAACACGGCGTCGCGGCCTATCGCAACGGAGCCCTGGTGGCGCAGGGCTCCGGCGCCAATGTGCTGGGCGACCCGAAGATGGCGCTCGCCTGGATCGCCAACGAACTGAGTACTTACGGAGATGGCCTGCGCGCCGGCGAAGTGGTGATTACCGGCACTTGCGTGACACCGCTGCCGGTATCGGCGGGGGACAGCGTCAAAATGGATTTCGGCGCGTTCGGCGCGCTCGAAGCGGGGTTTGCATGACACCGTCCGATGCCCGAAGAATCAATAGGGACGCGCATCTTCGCGGATCGTCACGCAAACGTAGCAGTGGCGAAGCACCGTCGCCGCCGCGAAACCGGAGCCGTTAAGGGATGGCACTGAAAAAATCCGAACTCTATTCCTCGCTCTGGGCCAGCTGCGACGAGCTGCGCGGCGGCATGGATGCGAGCCAGTACAAGGACTACGTCCTCGTGCTGCTGTTCATAAAATACGTCAGCGACAAATACGCCGGCCAGCCGTACGCGACCATCACCGTTCCCAAAGGCGCGAGCTTCAGGGACATGGTCGCGCTCAAGGGCAAGAGCGACATCGGTGATCAGATCAACAAGAAGATCATCGCGCCACTCGCGAACGCCAACAAGCTGTCCGACATGCCGGACTTCAACGACCCGTCCAAGCTCGGCAGCGGCAAGGAAATGGTGGACCGGCTCACCAACCTCATCGCGATCTTCGAGAACAAGGCGCTCGATTTTTCCAGGAACCGCGCGGAAGGCGATGACATTCTGGGCGACGCTTACGAATACCTGATGCGCCACTTCGCCACCGAGAGCGGCAAGAGCAAGGGCCAGTTCTACACCCCGGCCGAGGTCAGCCGCATCATGGCGCAGGTGATCGGCATCCGCGACGCGAAAACGACGCCGCGTACGACGGTGTACGACCCGACCTGCGGCTCGGGCTCCCTGCTGCTGAAGGTGGCCGACGAGGCGAAGACCAAGCTCACGCTCAACGGGCAGGAAAAAGACGCAGCCACCAGCGGCCTCGCGCGCATGAACATGATCCTGCACGACAACGCCGAAGCGCTGATCGTGCAGGGCAATACCCTGGCCGATCCAAAGTTCCTGGAGGGCGACGGCCTCAAGACTTTCGACTATGTGGTCGCCAATCCGCCGTTCTCCGACAAGCGCTGGAGCACCGGCATCGATCCGCTGCACGATCCATACCGGCGCTTCCAGTCCTTCGGTACTCCGCCCGCCAAGCAGGGCGACTACGCCTATCTGCTGCACATCGTGCGTTCGCTGAAAAGCACCGGCAAGGGTGCGTGCATTCTGCCGCACGGCGTGCTGTTTCGCGGCAACGCCGAGGCCGACATCCGCCGCGCGCTGGTGCGCAAGGGCTACCTCAAGGGGATCATCGGTCTGCCCGCGAACCTCTTCTACGGCACCGGCATCCCCGCCTGCATCGTCGTCGTCGACAAGGAGGAGGCCCACGCGCGCAAAGGCATTTTCATGATCGACGCGAGCGGCGGCTACATCAAGGACGGACCCAAGAACCGCCTGCGCGCGCAGGACATCCACCGCATCGTGGACGTGTTCACGCGCCGGCTCGAAGTGCCGCGCTACGCGCGCATGGTGGGCGTCGAGGAGATCGAGAAGAACGACTTCAACCTCAACCTGCCGCGCTATATCGACAGCCAGACGCCCGAGGACAGGCAGGACATCGAGGGGCATCTGAAAGGGGCATTCCCGTCGCCGACGTGGATGCGCTCGCTCGCTACTGGACTGTGTGTCCGGCACTGCGCAAGACCTTGTTCAAGGCCAAGCGTTCGCATGGCCCTGATGCGCCAGTCGTGCGCGATCCATCCAGCACGGAAGCGGCGAGCGCGACGGGCGGCGTGTCTGAACGAAGAAAGAATGACTGACGGCGGAAGAGTTTACTTCGTATGAAAGAGAACCAACTCATCGAGTGGAAGTCCTCCTGGCGCGACGAATACCTGAAGTGGATCTGTGGATTCGCGAATGCCGAAGGCGGCACGCTCGTTATCGGCCGCGATGACGCCGGCAAGGCCATCGGCGTAAAGGACGCGGCGAGGCTGCTCGAAGAAATCCCGAACAAGGTCCGGGACATCCTGGGAATCATGGTCGATGTGAATCTGCGGCGGGCGGCCGGCAAGGAGCTGGTCGAGATCCGCGTCGAAGCGTATCCCAGCCCCGTCAGCTACAAGGGCGAATACCACTACCGCAGCGGAAGCACCAAGCAGGAGCTCAAGGGCGCGGCCCTGAACAAGTTCCTGCTGCGTAAGCAGGGGCGGACATGGGACAGCGTTCCGGTGCCGCAAGTGGCCATCCGGGATCTTTCGACGGCTGCAGTCATGGAATTCCGCAAGCTGGCGAGGCAGAGCAAGAGGCTGGATGGTGGTGGACGGGGAGAATCGGTTACGGCACTTATCGAGAGACTGAATCTCCGCGAAGGATCTTATCTCAAGCGGGCGGCCATCCTGCTTTTCCATTCCGATCCGGAGCGGTACATCACCGGCTCGTTCGTAAAGATCGGCTATTTCCGGGCCGACTCTGATCTTCTCTTCCACGACGAGATTCATGGCAATCTGTTTGCGCAAGCGAAGAAGACCATGGAACTCCTTGTCAGTAAGTATCTCAAAGCGGTCATCAGCTATCGGGGCATCCAGCGTGTGGAAACACTGCCCGTCCCTGAAGAGGCGCTGCGGGAAGCGCTGCTCAATGCTCTAATCCACCGCGACTACTCCACTGCTGCGCCAATCCAGATCCGGGTACAGGATAACCGTCTGAGCATCTGGAACCCGGGTGAATTGCCAGATGGCTGGACTATCAAGAAATTCCTGAAACAACATTCCTCGCGGCCGTTTAATCCGTTTGTGGCCAATGCGTTTTTCCGGGCAGGCGAAATCGAAGCATGGGGCCGCGGAGTACAGCGAATTCTTACCGCTTGCCGTGAGGCGGGAGTGCCGGAGCCTCAGGTCCATTATGAATCGGGCGAAATCTGGTTCGAATTTCCCTACTCGGCGGTGTATCTGGAGAGCCTTTACGGTGGAACTGGCAAGGATGAGTCGGGGAGAAAGGTCGGTGAAAAGGTCGGTGAAAAGGTCGGTGAAAAATTGACGGCCAACCAACAACAAATTCTTGCTCTGCTCTTCAAGGATCCGTGGATGCCTGCGACAAAACTGGCGGGGATTGTTGGAATCTCGAAACGTAAGATCGAGCAAAATACTGCCACCTTGAAGAAGATGGGTCGGCTGAAGAGGATCGGTCCGGCCAAAGGCGGCCACTGGGAGGTCGTCACTTGACACCGGTCGGACAATCCGAACGCGCCACCCAGAACCGGGTCCGGGCGGCCGCCTCGAATCTGATCGCGAAGTGGGTGCCTATCCTTGGCGTTGGCGTAAACCAGGTCTTTGTGCAGCAGATGAAAACCAAGTGGGGAAGCTGCAATCCGCGCGCAGGCTCGATCCGTCTCAACACGGAACTGGCGAAAAAACCAAGGGAGTGCTTCGAATACATCGTCGTGCACGAAATGGTTCATCTGCTCGAACCGACACACAATGCGCGCTTCGTCGCGCTGATGGACCAATTCATGCCGAAGTGGCAGTTCCGCAGGCAGCGGCTGAACCGTCTCCCTGTCCGGCACGCGGATTGGGATTACTGAACTTGCAGCAGAATGGGCGCGCAGGATAACGGCGCGCATAAGCCCGGCAATGCCCTACGAGTGCGCTTCCCGAAGGATTTCGTATTCCAGCTCAGTCGCGTCGAGCGCGACGAGGTGGTTGCAAATTGTGACCACCTCCGGCGGCTGAAATTTTCCCCGACAATGCCGTTTGCCTTCACCGAGCACGGGGCGCTGATGGCAGCTTCCGTGCTTAACACGCCGCGTGCGGTGGAGGTCAGCCTTTATGTGGTGCGCGCCTTCGTCGTGTTGCGCGAGACGCTCGCCACGCACAAGGAACTCGCCAAGCGGCTCGACGAGCTGGAATCGCGCCTGGAGCGCAAACTCGCCACTCATGACCAGGCGATCAGCGGTATCTTGGAGGCCATCCGTCAGCTCATGGCCCCGCCTGAGCCTGCGAAGAAGCGCCACATTGGGTTCTTGCAAAGCGACTGAAAGGTTTTTCTAAATGAATACCGTTGCGGCTACGTGAAACCTGGCCGCCAGCTTTTTCGCCAGCGCCTTGCTGATCTCGCGGCGCCCGGAAAGGACATCGCAGATCATGCCCTGTGAGGCGATCCTGGCAAGGTGCCTCAAACAGACCGATTGTCGAATTAGTTCGATTGCGTTACGCTTAGCACACCGGGGCGAGGCAGATCCCCGATGGCTTTGCGCCCAGACGGTGTCCCGTCCAAATCTGCGGCTCTGGACTTGGAGCGGACTTTGGACACCACAAGGAAACATGTAAATCTTCTTCTCGTCGCGAAAGGCCTGCGCGCTTTCGGCGATGGCTACGTGAGCCTGCTGCTGCCGCTGTACCTGCTGCAACTGGGCTTCAGCCCGCTGCACGTGGGCGTCATCGCGACGACCACCCTGGTCGGTTCCGGCGTGCTCACGCTCGCTGTCGGCCTGCATGCCTGGCGCTATCACTACCGCAGCCTGCTGCTCGCCGCGTCGGCGCTGATGGCGGGGACCGGTCTGGGTTTCGCTCTGGTCACCGACTTCTGGCCGCTGCTGCTCATCGCGCTGGTGGGTACGTTGAACCCCTCGAGCGGTGACGTGAGCGTGTTCATGCCCCTGGAGCATGCGGTGCTCGCGCGCGTCGTGACCGACCGGCAGCGCACCGCCATGTTCGCGCGCTACAGCCTGGTCGGCTCCCTGCTCGCCGCGGCAGGATCGCTGGCGGTGGCGCTGCCTGCGATGCTGGCAGGCGTGAGCGGCCTGTCTATGACGAGCGCCATGCAGGCGATGTTCCTGCTGTACGCGCTGATCGCGGGCGCCGCGGGCCTGGTCTATCGCGGCCTGCCGAAGGCGCTTGTGACGGAAGTGCGGCAGCCGATGGCGCCGCTGCAGCAATCGAAACAACGCGTGTACACACTGGCGGCGCTGTTCAGCCTCGACGCGTTCGCGGGCGGTTTCGTGGTGCAGTCCATGGTGGCGCTATGGCTATACCAGCGCTTCGGCATGTCGCTGGCGACGGCGGGCGTGGTGTTCTTCTGGACGGGTGTGCTGACCGCGGCCTCCTATCTTGTCGCGGTGCGCATCGCCGGCCGCTTCGGACTGGTGAATACCATGGTGTTCACGCACATTCCCTCGAGCGTCTGCCTGCTCCTGCTGCCGTTCGTGCCCGACCTGGGCTACGCGATTGCGCTTTTGTTCCTCAGAAGCGCCTTGTCCCAAATGGACGTGCCGACGCGCAGTTCCTACGTGATGGCGATTGTTACGCCCGCCGAGCGGCCGGCCGCGGCGAGCATCACTTCGGTGCCGCGCAGCCTCGCCGCGGCAATGAGTCCGTTCCTGGCGGGCTGGATGTTGGGCGCGTCGAGCTTCGGCTGGCCGCTGCTGGT
>CAKKSJ010000193.1:0-3738 GCA_919902965.1 Burkholderiales bacterium | reverse complement strand
GCCGAGCGCGTGGTAAGCACGAACAGTTTCTTGTAGCCGAGCTGGCGCGCTTCGACGCCACCGTGATCGAGCAGCTTCTCCCCATAACCGCGTCCCTGGTATTCGGGCCGCACGGCAAGCGCCGCCAGTTCCGCCGCCTTGCCCGCGAGCGGGTAGAGCGCGGCGCAGCCGACGATGACGCCGTCGTGTTCGATCACGAAGAAGCTGTGCACTTCGCGCTCGAGCAGTTCGCGTCCGCGGTAGACCAGGGTGCCCTCGGCCTCCAGCGGTTCGATCAGCTGCAGGATGCCGCCGATGTCGTCGATGCTGGCCGGGCGCAGGCGCTCGATCTTGTCGGCGGTGATCATGCTGCCCGAACCGCCGTGGGTGAAGAGTTCGAGCAGCAGCGCGCCGTCCACCTTGTGCGACACCACGTGCGCGCGCGCCACGCCGGCGCGCACCGCCTCGACTGCGTGGCTGAGGTACAGGCGCGTGTCCGGTGTGAGGTTTTTTCCTTTTGCGAGCAGTAGCTCGGCCTCTGCGGCCGAAAGTTCCGGCATCAGCCGGCCGCGCGCATCTTCCACCGGGGCGTCGCTGAGGAACACCAGCTTCGTCGCCTGCAATGCCTTGGCGATGGCCACGGCCACGTCTTCCATCGACAGATTGAACACTTCACCGGTGGGCGAATAGCCGACGCTGGAAATGATGACCAGATCGTCCACGGCGAGGCAGGCCTCGATCGCCGCGGCGTTCACCTTGCGCACCGTGCCGGTGTATTGCAGGTCGACGCCGTCGAGCACGCCCATGGGCTGGGCGGTGATGAAATTGCCCGAGACTGTGTTGATGTCCGCGCCGGCCATGGGCGAATTGGGCAGGCCCTGCGACAGCAGCGCGTCAAGTTCAACGCGCATCAGACCCGCGGCTTCCTTCACGCAGGCAAGCGCCGCCGCGTCGGTGATGCGCAGCCCGGCGTGATAGCGCGAGCGCGCGCCGCGCAGTTTCAGCTGTGCTTCGATTTGCGGGCGCGAGCCGTGCACCAGCACCACGCGTATGCCGGCGCTGCGCAACAGGTTGATGTCCTGCGCGAGCACGCCGAACTTGCCGTCGGCCAGCACTTCCCCGCCGAAGGCGATGACAAAAGTCTTGTCGCGGAAGGCATTGAAATAAGGCGCCGCGGAGCGGAACCAGGCGACAAACTGGCTATGGACGTTGGTCGGCATGCGTGGCAACAGCGGGGGCGAAGACGCCATTCTAATAGCGGATCGGGGATTGAGGGTAACTCCCCGCTGGCGCCGTCCGTCTATCCACAGGCCGTCAAGGACGCGCGGCGTGCCGATTGACCTCGACCGAAATGTGAGCAAGTTCCTCATGCCGGCCCAACACCCGCTTGACTGACGCGGGCGTCACCGCCGGGTCCTCGGCGGCCAGGCTCAGGATAAGGGCAAACTTCTCGCGGCCTACACGCCAGACGTGCAGGTCCACAATCTGCGGCGGTGTCTTCCAAGCCGAATCTTCGGAGATAGCGCTACGGATCTCGGCAACGACGGGATGGTCCATCTCCCGATCCAGCAGAACGCGGCTGGTGTCGCGGACCAGACCCAGCGCCCATCGGGCGACCAGTGCTGCGCCAACTATGCCCATCACCGGATCGAGCCAGTTCCAGCCGTAGAGCATCCCGCCCGCCAGGGCGATGATGGCGAGTACAGACGTGGCGGCATCGGCTATGACGTGCAGGTAGGCGGAACGCAGGTTGAGGTCGTGATGATGCTGGCCATGATGGTGATCATCATGCGCATGGCCGTGTTCATGCGCGCCGCTCAGGATCAGCGCGCAGACGACGTTCACCGCCAGTCCCGCAACGGCGACGATAATGGCCTCGGTGAAGTGGATCGGCTGCGGCGAAAAGATGCGCTCCACCGAGGCGACTACCATCATCAGCGCGACCCCAAGAAGAAAAATGGCGCTGGCGAACCCGGCCAGTACCTCGATTTTCCAGGTGCCGAAGGCGAAGCGGTGGTCGCCCGAGTAACGCCTTGCCGCGCTATAGGCCAGGGCGGAAAGGCCGATCGCCACTGCGTGGGAACTCATGTGCCAGCCATCGGCCAGCAGCGCCATGGAGTTAAACCACCAGCCGGCGGCGATTTCTACCACCATCATCAGCGCGGTTATGGCCATCACCAGCCGGGTACCTTTTTCGGCGGCCGGGTTGCCCTGGTCAAAGACGTGGTGGTGCGTCCAGTCGGATAGATTCTGGCTATTCAAGGATATTCGCCGACTAAAGGTATTTCGTGATTTCTTTGAATTCGCGGATAGTGCCATCCGCGCCGCCTGCGCCGTCCCGGACAGAGCGTTCCAGGCAGTGGTCGATGTGGTCATGCACCAGGGTTTTCTTGGCGCTGCCGACGGCTTTCTCCACAGCCTGCAGTTGCTGAGCAATTTCCAGGCACCCGCGCCCCTCCTCCAGCATGGCAACCACGCTCTTGAGGTGACCCTCCGCCCGCTTCAGGCGCTTGATGACATCGGGGTGAGTCGTGTGGGCAGACATGGCACTATCCTATCCTACTGGATAGGATAGTGCAACACCCACGACACACCCAGGAGCATTCCGCCGTAGCCGAGTTCACGCAACCAGGAAGTTTCGCACCATGCCCAGGTCTTCGTGCACCAGGTTGTGGCAGTGATACAGGAACAGGCCGCGATAGTCCTTGAAGCCGAGCAGCAGGCGCTTAGCCGGCCGCAAGATCGCGGCGTTTTTCCTCGAATTCCGCCTTGCCGATCTCGCCTCTCGCATAACGTTCGCCGAGCATGTCCAGCGGCGTCTTTTCACGCAGCCTGGGTTCGCTCCCGGCGGATTTTCCACCGAATCCGCGCACCAGCACCACGATGGCGGCGATGATCAATCCCCAGAACAAGAGCATGCCGATACCCATTCCAAAACCTCCGTATCCAAATCCGTCATATCCCCACATCATCTCTTTCTCCTTGAACCAGGTACCGGCGCGCGTAGCTGCGTGCGGATCCGAAGTTCGCCAGCTCTTGCGGTAATGCGGAGCGGCACTGCCGCCCCGCGCACTCCCAGCTTAGCGCGAATAGCCCCGCGGGCCGCCGCGACCGTAGCCCGCGCCGTATCCCCGTCCGTAGCCGCCGAAGCGCTGGTCCGCGAGCGCCTTCTGTTCCGGCGTGAGCGCCGCATAAAGCTCCTTCAAGGCCTTGGCGTTGGCCGCCATTTCGGTCTGGCGCTGCTTCATGTGCTCGGTTTGCAGGGCGAGAAATTCGGGCGCAGAGCCTGCGCTGCGGGCTTCCTGCATCTTGGCAAACCACGCCTGCCGGGTTTCCTGCTGCTTCTTCACGTTGTCGGCGTAGGCCTGCCATGCGGACTCCTGCTTGGCCGTAATCGCCAACTCGGTTTTGAGCGCCGCGAGACTCTCGTCTGCATCACCCCATGCGCCCATCATGCCAGGGCCCATGCCGTAGCCCGGACCGTAGCCGCCCATCATGCCGGGGCCCATGCCATAGCCTGGGCCGTAGCCGCCCATCATGCCGGGAGCGTAGCCCTGCGCGTAGCCGCCCATGTGCCCGCCGCCCCAGCCTGGGCCGTAGGGATGTGCATTGGCAGCCGCGGCCGCCAGTCCCAGGGAAACTGCCATACCGGCAGCGATGACAATTTTCGTAACTCGTTTCATGATCTATTCTCCGATTTGTGAAGTTTGAAAGTCTGTGAAACCTGTTGCGCTGCATCGGTTCATCCGTTTGCATCGG
>CAKKSJ010000192.1 GCA_919902965.1 Burkholderiales bacterium | reverse complement strand
ATCCGGGTCGACCGGCTTGACGAGGGCGAACCGGCCGGGATGGGCCCGTTGCACTTCTAGCGCATAGCTGGCGTCGTAGCGGTACATGGAAAAGGCGGAGATGAAGATCGCGCCGTCGACGCCGACCTTGTCCATCGCCGCCACCATCTCGTCGCCGGTGACGTGAGCGGGCCAATTCGGCACATTGTGCCAGGGCCGTTTCGGCGTGTTCGCCTCATAGGCGTGGACCTGGGAATCGATGATCGCCATCGGAGAAGCTCCTCTAGGTTAAGCGCTTGCATGACATTGAAACAGGTCGCGCCCGCCGCGTCCAGAAGAGCCAATGCGGTGCGAGCCACGCCGACCAGGCCCAGATCAACCGCACATCAATCGACCCGGGTGCGCGCCGCAGCCGCGCCCGCGCGCAGCACCCGGCCCGGACGCGCGCCGGTGCTGCGCCCGTTTTGCCACACCGGTACGCCGTTGACGATCACGCTGTCGATGCCGCGCGCTTTCTGTGTCGGTTGATCGAAGCTCGCCGCATCGCCGATTTCCGCGGCGTCGAAAATGGTGATATCTGCCCAATAGCCGGGCTTGAGCAGGCCGCGCTGCTTCAAGCCGAAATTGCGCGCAGTGAGCCCGGTCATCTTGTGGACTGCAGTCTCGAGCGGAAACAACCCGAGGTCGCGGGAGTAATGCCCGAGCACGCGCGCGAACGTGCCCCAGAGCCGCGGATGCGGCTTCAGATCGTGCGGCAGGCCGTCGGAGCCGATCATGGTGTCGTCGAACCGCAGGATGCGCTGCACGTCGGCTTCATCCATGGAGAAGTAGATTGCACCGGCGGGGCTCAGGCTCGCCACCGCCTGTTCCTGCGACAGCCCCAGTTGCGCCGCTGCCTGCGCGAGTTCCATGCCGGCGAATTCCGGATGCGGCTTGGACCAGGTGATGAGTATGCGGCTGGAGAGGGCGATGCGGTCCGCGCGCAGGATGGTCGAGGAAGCGGTATAGGGATAGCAATCGAGGCACACGCTTTGTCGCTCACCCGCACTGCGCAGCAGCGCCAGCGTTTCAACCGAGCGTCCAAAATTGTTCCGGCCCACAACTTTATGGTGCGAGATGATCACCGGCACGCCGACTTCGCGCCCGATGCGAAACGTCTCCTCCATGGCCTCGGCGATGCGGTCATCCTCATGGCGCATGTGCGTCACGTAGCGGCCACCGTAGTCCTTGAGCGGGCGTGCTACGGCGATGATTTCCTCGGTCGTTGCATGGGCGGCGGGCGGATAGTAGGTGCCGGTCGACAGGCCGACCGCGCCGGCTGCGAGTGCTTCGCGCGCCAGCGCCTGCATGCGGGCGGTCTCCTCGGGCGTGGCGGCGCGGTCGAACCGGCTCATCGCGGCGACGCGCAGGGTGGTGTGGCCGACGAGGCAGGCGACATTAGTCGCGGCGGGCTGGCTGTCGAGTTCTTCGAGGAAAGACGCGAAATCCGGGAAACGGAACGCACCGCCGTCGTCGATCAGATCGAGCGGCGGGGGCGGCGACGCTGAGACCAGCGGTGCGAGGCTGATGCCGCAATTGCCGGCAATGACACTGGTCACGCCCTGGCTCACTTTGGGCGTCATCGCCGGATCGGATGCGAGCAGGCGGTCATCATGCGTATGCGCGTCGATGAAACCCGGCGCGGCAATCTTGCCCTGCGCGTCGATTTCGACTTCGGCGCGCGCCGCAGCCAGGAGGCCGATGTCGGCGATGCGCCCGGCGCGCACGCCGATGTCGCCGGCATAGCGCGGCCGGCGCGCGCCGTCGATGATGGTAGCGTTGCGGATGAGAAGGTCGTAGCGCCGGTTCATGGCTCGCTCCTGCACAGAATACGAAACAAGCTGCTCAGAGTTTGCGCTTGACCAGCGGTTTGATCCATGCGATCAGCGCCGGCGCCAGCAGGACGATTACTCCGATGGCAAGTATCGTTCCCGAGATCGGGCGGCTCAGGAACACCGACAGGTCGCCCCGGCTGATCATCATCGCCTCGCGAAAGCTTCTCTCCATCATCGGCCCCAGGACCAGGGCCAGCACCAGCGGGGCCAGATCGTATTTCAGCCGCCGCAGGATATAGCCCATCAGGCCAAAGCCGATCATCAGCCAGATATCGAGCATCGAATTATTAACCGAATAAACGCCCACCAGACACAGCATCAGCACGATCGGCATGAGCAAATACAGGGGTGTCCTGATAATGTTCGCAAATACGCCGACCAAGGGCAGATTGAACACCAGCAGCATGAAATTGCCGATGTACATGCTGGCGATGACACCCCAGAACAGGTCGGGCTTTTCGGTCATCAGCAAGGGGCCGGGATTGATGCCATGGATCAGCAGCACCGCCATCACCACCGCCATCGCGGGGGTGAACGGAATTCCCAGCGCCATCAAGGGGACATAGGCGGCGCCGACCGAAGCGTTGTTGGCCGCTTCGGGTCCGGCGACGCCTTCGATCGCGCCTTTGCCGAACTCGCCCCGTTTGTCGAGTTTGCGTTCCACGGAATAGGAAACCATGGTCGAGATGACCGGGGAGGGACCGGGGATCAGGCCGACGAAAAAGCCGATGAACGAACCCCGGATCATGGGCCAGAACGAGCGCCTCCATTCCAGGAATGTCGGCCAGAGTTCCCGGAAACGGACCTTTTGGAGCTGCACCTTGCCCACGGTTCGTTCGGCGGTGACCAGCACCTCCGAAATGCCGAACAGCCCCATGGCAACGGGAAGGAAATCGATGCCCTGGGCGAGCAGGGGCTGCCCGAAGGTGTAGCGCATATATCCGGCCACGGTCTCCATGCCTACCGTACCGAGGGCGAGTCCGAGGGCGATCATCAGCAGCGATTGGAGCAGGTTCCCCCCCGTGAGTCTGGACATGATCACGAGCCCGACCAGGGCGACGGCCAGATACTCGGCAGGCCCGAATTTGAGGGCCGCCATCGCCAGCGTGGGGGCGAGGAAACTCAGGCCGATCAGGCTGATGGTGCCGGCGACGAAGGAGCCGACGGCGGCGACCGCGAGCGCCGCTCCGGCGCGGCCCCGGCGGGCCATCTGGTAGCCTTCGATCACCGTGATGACGGAGGCGGCCTCCCCGGGGATGTTGAGCAGGATGGAGGTGGTCGAGCCGCCGTACATCGCGCCGAAGTAGATGCCCGCGAACAGGATCATGCCGGCGACCGGATCGAATCCGTAAGTCAGCGAAAGCAGGAGCGCCATCGCACCGAGGGGGCCGAGACCCGGCAGGATGCCGACGATGGTACCGATCACCGCCCCGAGAAACCCGAACAGCAGGTTCATCGGCGTCAATGCCACCGAAAAGCCGTGTATCAGTCCGCTAAAGAGGTCCATGCAGTTTTCCTTCTATCCAAGAACCTCTTCAAGTATCCCCAGAGGCAGGGAAACCTTGAGCCAGACTACGAACGCTACGTAGGCGAGGCTGGCGATGACGGCCGCCATCGCCAGTGTGGGGAGCCACTTGCGGTAGCCGAAGATACGGATCGCAAGCGCGAGGAAGGCGAAAATGGCGAGCGGAAAGCCGAGCGGTTTAAGTACGAAAATGTAGCCGATCATCAGTGCGGTCAACTGAATGGTTTTCGCAACATTGCGCTCCTCCGCTGCGGCCGGAACCTCGCTGGGAAGGGAGGAGGCTGCTGAATCCTTGCTGCGCATTCTCGGCATGATCTCCTGCAGCAGGCAGCCTAGCGCCGTGGCAATGAGAAATACGCCGACGACCATGGGGAAGAGCCCGGGACCCGGGTAGGCAAGGCTGCCCTCCGGCATGTTCATGGCCATGGCCTCGTAGACCAGGCCGACCGCGAGCATCAATCCCGCAAATGCTACTGAACCGATGTTCACCTGAGTACCTCTCTTGCTGAAAGCGGCGGCCCCAAACAAAGCGCACGGCCAGGTATCTTCAGTCGAAGATACCTGGCCGCGGCATGGAAGGGAACGCCATCACCGCAAACCCGCAAGCGGGAAAGACCGGAATGGCCTTCCCCGCCTGCACAGGCGCTATTTCTTGGGGGTCGCGGCGGCCGCTGATTTGCCGTATTTGTCCCACAGGGGTCTATAGACCACATCCAGCGACTTCATATACGCGGCGTATTCCTGCGGTCCCTGGTAGTCGTACGGAAACGCCGTCTTCAGCGCGTTGGCCTTGAACTCGTCCGTGCTCATCACCTGCTTGACTGCGTTCGCAAACTTGTCGATGACGGCCTTGGGCGTGTTCTTCGGCATGGCGAATCCCCGCGAGGAGCCGCTGGTGAAGTTGTATCCCAGCTCCTTGAAGGTGGGAATATCTGGAACGATAGGCGAACGTTTGTCGGACATGATCGCCAGAGCGCGGAGCTTGCCCGCCCGCATCTGCGGATAGACGATGCCGAGGTTATTGGAGGTGGCATCGACGTGGCCGGCCAGGGCGGCCTGCCAGGAAGGGCCGTCTCCGGCGAAGGGGACGATATTGAATTTGATCTGCGCCGCGCCTTCGAACTGGTGCATTGCAAACCAGTCGTCGCCGGGAGCGGAGGCCACGCCTACGCTTAAGGCGCCGGGTTTCTCCTTCGCCGCCTTGATCACGTCGGCTAGCGTCTTATACGGGCTTTCCGCCCGGACCACAAAAACCCCGGGGTCGGTGACCACGTTGGCGACAAAGGCGAGGTCGGAGACTTTGTAGCTGGTCTCCCGGACGTAGGGATTGATCGGAATCATCGGGGTGCAGGAGACGAACACCGTGTAGCCGTCGGCTTTGGACGTGGCCAGCTCGGTGGCGGCGATGTCGCTGCCGGCCCCGGGTTTGTATACCGGGACTAAAGTGGTCTTCAGCTCCTTTTCGAGTTGCGCGCGGACCATGGAGAGCATCACGTCGCTCCCCCCGCCAGGCGCAAAGCCCATCAGCGTGGTGACAGGCTTCTTGGGATAGTCGCCTGCTGACGATGCTCCCTGCGCAAGAACGTTCGTCGCGAGGGCAGCCGTCAGCAACGCGGCAACGGCACATCCGGTTCTTCTAAGCATGAACTTACCTCCTATTGGCTTGCGTTAAAGTAAAAAACTCTTCCATTGAAAAAGTAGCTGGACCGCCTTGCTGCCGGCGGCGGCTGATCAGTTCAGGTGTTCGATGGTGCGCAGGTACGCCTCCTGCGAGGGCTGAAGATGCCGCGCGCACAGGTCGACGAGCCGAGCGCGATCACCCTTGCGCAGGGCGCGCAGGATCTGCTCGTGCTCGCCGCGCGCCTGTTCGAGGTATTGCTCGGTGACCAGCGTGGTAAGGCGCACCGGGTGCGTGCGCCGCGCAAAATCGGCGATTGCATCGACCAGCGCGTCGTTGCCGCAGAGCCGGAAAATCGCAGCGTGAAAGCCGAGGTTGGCCCGAAACACGGCGCGCACGTCCTTGGCCTTGACCGCCGCGGCATGCTCGCGCTGGATCTTTTCGATGGGCGCGAGCAGGCTCGCTTCGACCGGCAGCGGAATCAGCTTGGCGCAGTTGGTTTCGAGGATCTCGCGCACCGCGTAGAGTTCGGTGGCTTCTTTCGCGGTGAGGGCGCGCACCTGCGCGCCGCTGTTGGGCTTGCGCAGCACGAATCCGTTGCGCTCGAGCTCAGCCAGCGCCTGGCGCACGACATGGCGCTTGGATTCGAAGCGCTGCATCAGTTCGTCCTCGACCAAGCGCTCGCGCGGGTGATACACGCGGAAAACGATGTCCTCCTCGAGGCGGCGCACAATGTCCTGCACCGGCTGCGCGTCGGCCGCCCGCTTGCGCTTTGCCCGGTCGCGCGCCATCGCCTTCGCATCTTGAAGCGTTTCCATCTTGCCCGCCGCATGTTTATCGCTTAAACTGGCGCCGAGATTATCAATAATTTAATCAATTGGCAAGTGCCCAGTACCATGGGCACCGCCGGACCCGATGGAGACAAGGCGATGAGCGGCAACAAGAAGGGACTGCACAAAGGGCTCACCAGCTACGGCGACAGCGGCTTCTCAATGTTTTTGCGCAAGGCCTTCATCAAGGGCGCGGGCTACACCGACGACGCGCTCGACCGGCGCATCGTCGGCATCGTCGACACCGGCAGCGCCTACAATCCCTGCCACGGCAACAGCGCGCAGCTGATCGAGGCGGTGAAGCGCGGCGTGATGCTCGCCGGCGGCCTGCCCATGGATTTTCCCGTGATCTCGATTCACGAGAGCTTCGCTTCGCCGACGTCGATGTTCCTGCGCAACCTGATGTCCATGGACGTGGAGGAAATGATCCGCGCCCAGCCGATGGACGCGGTGGTGCTGATCGGCGGCTGCGACAAGACCGTTCCGGCGCTGCTGATGGGCGCGGCTTCTGCGAACCTGCCGGCGATCGCGCTCGCGACCGGCGCCATGCTGACTGGTTCGCACGACGGCGTGCGCGTCGGCGCCTGCACCGATTGCCGCCGCTACTGGGGGCGCTTTCGCGCGCAGGAGATAGACGAAGACGAAATCGGGCGCGTAAACAACCAGCTGGTGGCGAGCGTCGGCACCTGCTCGGTGATGGGCACCGCCAGCACCATGGCCTGCGTCGTCGAAGGGCTGGGCATGATGCTGCCGGGCGGTGCCTCGCCGCCCGCAGTGACCGCGGACCGCATCCGCATCGCCGAGAACAGCGGCGCCACCGCAGTGGAAATGGCGAATTCGCAGCTTCTGCCTGCGCGCATCATGAGCGCAGATGCGTTCGAGAATGCGCTGCGCGTGTTGCTCGCCATCGGCGGCTCCACCAACGGCATCATCCATCTCACCGCGATTGCCGGTCGCCTGGGGATCAAGCTCGACCTGGACCGCCTCGACGCCCTCGGGCGCGACACGCCGGTGCTGCTCGACCTCAAGCCGTCGGGGATGTATTACATGGAGGATTTCCACAAGGCGGGCGGCATGCCGGCGCTGCTGCGCGAGCTGCGGCCGCTGTTGCACCTGGACGCGCTCACCGTTACCGGACGCAGCCTGGGCGAGGAAATGGATCGCGCGCCCGCGGCATTCGCGCAGGAAGTGATCCGGCCCTACGACCATCCGATTTATCCGCAGGGCGGCATTGCCGTGCTGCGCGGCAATCTCGCGCCGAACGGGGCGCTGATCAAACAATCGGCCGCCGACCCGAAACTGTTCGAGCGCGAGGGCAGGGCGGTCGTGTTCTCATCGCTGGACGATCTGGCCGCGCGCATCGATTCCCCCGAACTCGATGTCACTGCGGACGATTTCCTGGTGTTGCAGAACGGCGGGCCGAAAGGCGGCTACGCCATGCCCGAGGCTGGCTACCTGCCGATTCCGACCAAGCTGTCGCGCGCCGGCGTGAAGGACATGGTGCGCATTTCCGATGCGCGCATGAGCGGCACGGCATTCGGCGCCATCGTGCTGCATGTCTCGCCCGAGGCGGCGATCGGCGGACCGCTCGCGCTGGTGCAGAACGGCGACCGCATCCGCCTGTCGGTATCCGGACGCAAGCTGGAACTGCTGGTGGACGAAGCCGAACTGGCGCGGCGCCGCGCCGCGTATAAACCGCGTGTAGTGCGCGCCGAGCGCGGCTACGCGAAGTTGTATATGAATAGTGTGCTGCAGGCCGAAGACGGCTGCGATTTCGATTTCCTGAGGAAGGCGTGATCACGCCGCTTTCAGACTCGCCCCATTACGCAAACCGGAGCAAGCAACATGAGCCAACGCATCAGCGGAGTACTCTCCCCCGTTGTCACCCCGTTCAAGTCTGATCTCAGCCCCGACATCGAGCGCTTCGTCGGCCAGTGCAAATGGCTGCTCGCGAACAATGTCGGCCTTGCGGTATTCGGCACCAATTCGGAAGCCAACTCGCTTTCCGCGGACGAGCGCATGGCACTACTGGACACCCTGGTGGACGCCGGTGTCGATCCGGCGCGCATGATGCCCGGCACGGGCTGCTGTGCGCTTACCGACTCGGTGCGGCTCACGGCGCACGCGGTCAAGCGGGGCTGTGCCGGCGCGCTGATGCTGCCGCCGTTCTACTACAAGGGCGTGCCCGACGAGGGCCTGTTCCGCAACTACGCCGAGATCGTCGAGCGCGTCGGCGACGCGCGCCTGCAGATCTACCTGTATCACATTCCGCAGGTAAGCCAGGTGCCGATCAGCCTGAAGCTGATCGAGCGCCTGCTCAAGGCCTACCCGAAGAACATCGCCGGCACCAAGGACTCATCGGGCGACTGGAACAACACCAAAGCGACCCTGGACAATTTTGCCGAAGACGGCTTCGATGTTTTTCCGGGCAGCGAAACTTTTCTGCTTGCCGGCATGCAGAACGGCGGCAAGGGCTGCATCAGCGCCACCGCCAACGTCAATCCGGCGGCGATCCACAATCTGTATGCCAACTGGCAATCGGCCGATGCCGAGGATCTGCAGGCGGGCCTGGACCGGGTGCGCAACATTTTCCAGAAATATCCCATGATCGCGGCGATGAAGCGCGCCATCGCGCACTGGAGCGGCCACGAAGGCTGGGCGACGCTGCGTCCGCCCCTGGTCAAGCTGGATGCCGGGCAGTCGAAGGCGCTGATCGCCGAGCTCAAGCAGGTGGGATTCTCCATGCCGGGCCTGGACAATGCTTGAGTTGCAGCAACCCGTTTTTTGACCACTCAAGCCAAATAGGCTCATGGCCAGAATCTTCCTGACCCATCCGCCCGAAGCCCTGAAGAACTTCTATGGCGACAAGGCGATCGCGGCAATCAAGGCGCTGGGCGAGGTGCGCTTCAATGGCGCCGGACGCGAGCTCTCTACGCCGGAGCTGATAGCGGCTGCGCGTGGCTGCGAGATTATCGTTTCCTACCGCCAGACCCCGGGCGAGGCCGAACTATTCCGCAATTCGCCCGAGCTGGTCGCGTTCTTGCGATGTGCCATCGATATCCGCAATGTCGATGTGCCGGTGGCGAGCGAGATGGGTATTCTCGTCACCCAGGCGAGCGCGGGTTTCGTCGCCTCGGTGGCGGAGTGGAACATAGGCGCGATGATCGCTCTGGGCCGCAGCATTGTCTACTCGAACGCGATCTACCATGCGGGCACGCATCCCGCAGCACCGATGGGCCGCCAGTTGCGAGGCGCCACGCTGGGCGTGATCGGCTACGGCCAGATCGGGCGCTATCAATGCGAGCTCGGGCTCGCCATGGGCATGCGCGTGCTGGTGTGCGACCCCTATGCGAGGATGAATCATGCCGCACTGATACAACTGGCCCTGCCCGAACTGCTCGCGCAATCCGATTTCGTCGTCTGCCTCGCGGTGGCCAACGACGCGACTGAGAATCTGATGAATGCGCAAGCGTTTGCGCAGATGAAACCGGGCGCCTTTTTCATCAACGCCTCGCGCGGCAATCTGGTGGATGACACGGCGCTGCTGCAGTCGCTGGATTCGGGCCACCTGGCCGGCTGCGCGCTGGATGTGGGCCGTGCGCCCGACCAGATGCCTGCGCCGGCGCTCGCGCGCCATCCGAAAGTCATCGCGACGCCGCACGTGGCTGGGCTGACCCCGGAATCCATTGAACATCAATCGCTGGAAACGGTGGCGCAGGCCGCCGAAATCATCAAACGCCGCGTACCCAAGGGCGCAGTGAACGCACTGCACTGGACCAGAAAGGCGAGGCTGCGAACATGAAAACCATCCTGATCACCGGGGCGGCGGGCGGCGTCGGCACGCAGCTGCGGCGCGAACTGGCGGGCAAATATCTTCTGCGCCTGTCCGATCTGCGGCCGCTCGCGCCGGGCAAAGGGGAAAAATTCGCGCGCGCCGATATTTCGAACCTGGCCGACGCCCTGCGCATTACCCGGGGCGTCGACGCCATCGTGCACCTCGGCGGGTATTCGGTCGAAGGCCCCTGGGAAGGCATACTCAGTGCCAACATCATCGGTTGCTACAATGTGTTCGAGGCCGCCCGCAGGAACGGGGTGAAGCGCATCCTGTTCGCTACTTCCAATCACGCTGTGGGCTACTATCCGCGCAGCGAGACCATAGACCATCGCGTATACATCAAGCCCGACAGTCGCTATGGTGTGTCCAAGGTGTTCGGCGAAGCCCTGGGCAGTCTGTACGCCGACAAATACGGCATGCAGGTATTCAATATGCGCATCGGCAACGTCAACCCAGCGCCGATCGACAAGCGGCGGCTGTCGATCTGGCTTTCGCCGCGCGACCTGGCGCAGCTTGTGACCCTGGGCATCGAGCATCCGGACATCCGCTTCGAAATCGTCTACGGCGTGTCGGACAACACGCGCAGCTGGTATGACAACGCGAACGCCTACCGCCTGGGCTACAGGCCCCAGGACGATGCGGAAGCCTATGCGCGTGAAATCCTCGCCAGGGAAGCGCCGGGGAACGCGATCGGCGATTTGTACCAGGGCGGCGCGTTTACCCATGTCGAAGCCGTGCCCAACCCGGCGCCGCTGCCGAAGTCGAAAACCGTGCACGGACCAGCCAGGAAGCCGGCAAAGAAAGCGGTGAAGAAAACAAAGAAGAAATGAGCGCGACCCCGCTGGCGCAGCCTAAACAAGCTTCGCGCCCTTCTCGATCAACAGCGCGCGCAGGATGGAGCGGTGGCAGCGAGACTCGTCCTCGCAATAGCAGCCGACGGAGAAGTTCGCATGCTGCGACAGCGCGGCGAGCAGATCGAGCGTGCGGCTGTTCTCGGGCGTCGCCATTTCGGCCCGGTATTTCCTGAAGAAAGCGGACCACTCATCCGCAGTCCCGGCCGCCTGACCTGACTTCATGGTTTCGACGCTGGGCGCGAGATTCGGAAACCACACGTCGTACCAGTTCTGAGATGCGAACGCGGATTTGGGCACGCCGCGCGGCGGTCGGCGCACGGTGCCGATGCGGGTGCCTTCGTCTTTGACCCTCGGGCTGCCCAGCCTGATTACGCGCACGACCATAATGCCTCTCTCCGAGTATCGTGAAATGCGCTCCGCCCCATTTGGCGCGATGCCTGCGGCCCGTACGCGGCAGCTATGGGTTGGATTCCCGTGTACCTTCTATTCGCGGAATGAAAGGCTCAAGGAGCCGACTGCCGTGAACAACGGTGGCGACCAATATGCGCTCCTGCTCTATCCGATAGATGATGCGGTAACTGTACACAAATCGCTCGCGGATCGTTCGGTCGCCTATCTCCGGAACAATGCGGCCCAGTTCAGGGTGGTCGGGAATGGCCTCGGCCGTTTCGACGATCTTTGCGACAACAGCTCTGGCGTACCACAGCGAATCGCGTTCGATATACGACGCGATGGCTTCGATATCCTCAATGGCTTCCGGCGACCACGCTAGGCGGTGAGCCATTTTCCAAGGCGTGCTTTGGCATCCTCGTGGGATATGGCGCTCTCGGTTTCCGCGCGGCCCAGGCCGCGTTTCACCTTCTCGAGAACGTACAGGTGATATTGAATGTCCTCCAGGCTGGCATCCTCGGGCAATGCCTTCAGCATCGAGGCGACCTCCGATTTAGGGCTGTTCATCTGGTCTCCTTCGCAATTACCACGCATATCCTACCACTGGCGGGCAATCCGGAAATCTGACGTTCTTGGTCTGCGGCGGCCTGCAGAGAACGGTTGGCGATTTTGGGAGGTTCGGACCCCGGGTACAAATCGATGAAAGCCAGGCACGGACTTTCAAAAGCGTTAGATGGACGCGCAACTTCGAACAGGCACCCAAAATGGCACTGAAGGATCGCCGCGCAATACGATAGGAATTTGCCAATTTCAGCACGTTTATATGGCCGAAACGCAGGCCGTCTGCGGATTTCCACTTTTTAAAGTTTAAGAATTGTGGTGGGATCCGGGGTCCGTGCCGGGCGCAAACCCTAGCCGAGCTTCAGCTGCTGACCCGGTTCCGCCCGCCCTCCTTGGCCCGGTACAGCGCGCGGTCAGCGGCGATCACCACCTCGGCGGGGGTGG
>CAKKSJ010000191.1 GCA_919902965.1 Burkholderiales bacterium | reverse complement strand
ATGCCCTTATACACTCGACCGGCATTTGCTCAATCGCGATTATTTCTCCGTGGTGCACAGCGGCGAGGGCGACGGCTGGGACATGAACCGGCCCACGATGGGCAGCATTTTGCTGTTCCAGGGGCGCGTTTATCTCGTGGACGCGGGTCCGAACATCGATTATGCATTGATGGCACTGGGTATCGGCGTCAATGAAATCGACGGCATATTCCACACCCACTGTCATGACGACCACCTGGCCGGGCTGACGACGCTGATCCGGGGAGACAGGCGCATCACCTACTTTGCGACGCCGATGGTGCGCGCATCCGTAACGAAAAAACTATCGAGCGTGATGCGAATTCCGGAAAGCGAGTTCGGCAAGCTGTTCGACCTGCGCGACCTCGACATGGATGTGTGGAATGACATAGAAGGACTGGAGGTCAGGCCGATACTTTCGCCGCATCCGGTCGAGACGACGATTTTCTACTTCAGGGTGATGTGGGAGGGCGGCTATCGCAGTTATGCGCATCTTGCGGATATCGTGTCGATGGAGGTTCTGCGCAATATGATTGCGCCGGCCGATGCGATTGCCGGTGTGAGCGAGGCTTTTTACGCAAAGACCGCGGCCGCCTACGCGCTCAAGGCCGATGTCAAGAAGATCGATATCGGCGGCGGCATGATACACGGCGTTGCAGCGGATTTTGGCGACGACACTTCGGACAAGCTGATACTTGCGCACACCGCGAGGCGGTTTACCGAGGACGAGCGGGCCATCGGCTCCGGCGCGCCGTTCGGAACCATCGACGTGCTCATCGAGGGTACCTCGGATGCGTTGCGCCGCCGCGCGTTCGAATATTTGCGCAGCTACTTTCCCGACGCGCCCTTGCATAGCATCCGCCATCTCATGAATGGCAAAATCATGGTATTCAATCCGGAAGTGCTGCTATTCAAGGAGCAGGCGCTGATTGACGCGGTCTACCTCATACTCAGCGGCTCGGCGGAATTGCTGCGTACCGGGGTACGCGGCAGCAGTCAGGTCGCCGCCGGCTCGATCCTGGGGGAGACGCCGGCCCTGCATGGGACTGCGGCGGTGGAGACCTGCCGCGCCATCAGCTTCGTACAGGCGCTGCGCATGCCCAGGGATTTGTACCTTGATTTCGTCACCCGCGGGGCAATGCGCCAGGATCTGGCCGAATCGCGTGAAAAGCTCGATTTCCTCAGGGGAAACTGGTTGTTCGCGGACGGTGTTTCCTGCGTGACACTCAGCCGCTTGATCCGCTCGGCAGGATCTGCCGTATTCAACAAAGACAGGCTTATTCCGCCCCCAGCAGACGAACTGCTGGTGCTGCGCTCGGGCGAAGCGGCGATTTCAACGCCGTCGGGCTACGCGGAAAGCATAGGCACTGGCGGCTACGTCGGCGCTACCGCCTTATCGCGGGACGAATCAAAGGGCACGCAGCTGCGCTTCCTGTCCTTGTCGGAGGCCTACTGTTTCCCGCTGGATACCATAGCCAATATTCCGGTGGTACGCTGGAAACTGCTGGAAACGCATCGTCGGCGCTACGTCGATAATTGAGGGAGTCTGCACCGACGGTCTCAGGAGAACAATTCGACCCGGCGGCGATACTCGGACGGCGGGATACCCAGGTTCTGGCGGAAAAACCGCGTGAAATGGTTGGCTTCGGCGAAACCGAGGGAGCCGGCCAGCGCGGTGATCGCCGTTTCATCCGCGCTCAGTCGGCCGAAAGCGGATTCCATGCGCAGGGTATTGAGATAAAGCGCAGGAGAAACAGCGGTGCACTCCTTGAACAAATAGAAGAAATGCGGCCGCGACAGATTGCACAGGCGCGCGAGTTCGTCAAACGGCAGCTTTGTGTCCAGATTCTCGTTCATGAAGCGGATCGCGCGCCTGATGCGGGGATCTGAGGGCCGGCGCAGGCTGGCGCGGTAGATTTCCATGTGATCGCGCCAGGCGGAGAACTCGTAGATCAGCGACATCATCAGTTCGAACAGGGCGATTTCCCAGCGCGCACGGTCCTGCGCATCGCGCTGCGGCTGGTACATGCCCGCGATCAACTGGTCGGCCAGGGCGCGCACATGCGGCGGGATACGCGCGCAGGGTCGCGGAAAAAATCCCTGCAGCCCGCTCACCGACAGCCTGCGGTCCATGCCCGACAACCAGTCGGGCTCGATATAGAGCGCAAGCACGGTGGAGCGCACGTCGCGCTGCGGATGCAGCTTGCAGTGGGGTTCCCAGGCATTGACCAGCACCAGCGTGTCCTGGCGCAGCGGGTAGAACTGCTCGCGCACCTGGAATGCGGTGTCGGCGCCCTCGGCCTTGATCAGGACGTGGCACTGGGAGTGGCTGTGCATTACCAGGTCCTTGTCCGAGTCCAGCAGCGCGACCCGACCGAAGCGGCCCTGGAACAGCTTTAGAGCGCTGGTCATAAAGGGGATTATACGGGCGGACCTGCCTGGGGACAAAGGCGGTTTGCCGCGTATCGCGGCGCCCGGACGCTGCCGTTAAAAATCAGACTCGACGGTAGGCGGCCCGCTTCGTTTGCGCGCATCATAATCCGGATGAAAGCCGCCCCTTTCGAGTATGCGCGACCCGCGACGCTGGCCGAGGCCTGCAGCCTGCTCGCCGCGCACGGTGCAGAGGCTAAGCTGATCGCGGGCGGACAAAGCCTGGTGCCGATGATGGCCATGCGGCTGGCCCGGCCTGCGTGGCTGATCGACATCGGCCGTTTGGCCGAACTGCAGCGCGTTTCGGCGCCCGCCGATTCATCCGCGCAGGGGGATGGCGTGTTCGTCGTGGGGGCCGGTGTGCGCCAGGCGGTGATGGAACGTGAACCGCTTGCGCGCGCGAACCTGCCCCTGATGGCCAAGGCGCTGCGCTGGGTTGGCCACGCGCAGACGCGCAACCGCGGCACGATAGGCGGCTCTATCGTGCACGGCGACGTTTCCGCGGAAATTGCGCTGGTCGCCTGCGTGCTCGATGCGCTGCTGGAGCTGCACGACACCTCGGGGGTGACGGAAATTCCGGCGCGTGAATTCTTTCAGGCGCCTATGATCACCGCGATCCTGCCCGAGCAATGCCTCGCCGAGATCCGTTTCCCGGTGTGGCGGGCGGTTGGCGGCGGCGTCCGGCCTGGCTGCGCGTTCGACGAGGTAAGCGTCAGGCACGGCGACTTCGCGCTGGTGTCGGCCTGCGCTCAGCTGGAACTGGATGCAGACGGGCGCTGCCTGCGTCTTGAACTGGGCCTGGGCGGAGCCGCATCCGTACCGCTCGCCCTGCCGGAATTGAGCGCGCAACTGACCGGATCGCGGCTGGATGAGCAAGCGATTACCGCCGCCGCGGCGGCTGCTGCGGACCTGGCCGACCCCGAGGGCGACCTGCACGCCAGCGCGGACTACCGCCGTCATCTGGCGCGTATCCTGCTTGGGCGGGTATTGCGCGCGGCCAGGCAGGATGCCATGGACGGTGGAAAGGAAAGGACAGCGTGAACGAACAACTGTATGCGGTTTCGATCGAGGTGAATGGCAGGCGGCGCGAGGCGCTGGTGCCGGCGCGCCTCTCGCTGGTCGATTTCCTGCGCGACACGCTGCGGCTCACCGGCACGCACGCGGGCTGCGAGCACGGTATTTGCGGCGCTTGCTCGGTGCTGCTGGACGGGCAGGCGGTGCGCGCCTGTCTCATGTACGCGGTGCAGGCCGATGGCTGCAGGCTCACCACCATAGAAGGCCTTGCGCAGCCCGATGGCACGCCGGGCGCGCTGCAGGACGCGTTCTGCGAAACGCACGCGACCCAGTGCGGTTTTTGCACGCCGGGCATGATCGTGACGGCGCATGCGCTGCTCGAGACCAAGCCTGCGCCGACGGAACAGGAAATCCGCGAGGCGATCGGCGGCAATCTGTGCCGCTGCACCGGCTACCAGCAAATCGTCGACGCGATCAAGCTCGCGGCGCAGAAACGCGGAGGGGAGGCGGCATGAGCAGGGACCCGGGGCCCCGCGTAGCGCGAATGCGGCCAGGCGCGATTGTCGCCGGACGCCGACAGCGCGGTCGCCGAATTGAGACGCTTGGATCGGAGGCGGCAAAGTGAGCGCAGCTGCCGAACGCGGCTTTCGCTACATCGGCAAAAAGCGCCGCACCAAGGAAGATCCGCGCTTTGTCACCGGGAACGGGCGCTTTGTTGCGGACATTGCGCTGCCGGGCATGAAGCACGTCGCGCTGCTTACCAGCCCGCACGCGGCGGCGCGCATCAAGGCGATCCGCACAGACAAAGCCCTGGCGCTGAGCGGGGTGCACTACGTCCTCACCGGCGCGGAGTTGTGCGCCGGAACCGAGGCGCTGCTCCCGGGCGTGGACGCGCCCAAAGTCAGGCGCTACCCGCTTGCGCACGAGGTGGTGCGCTATGCCGGGGAGTGGGTGGCGGCGGTGGTCGCGGACACGCGCGCGCTGGCGGAGGATGCGGCAGAGAAGCTTGAAGTCGAGTACGAGCCCACTGACTACGTGCTCGATCCCGAGAAAGCGATCCTGCCGGATTCCAAGCTGGTGCATCCCCTGCACGGCAGCAATGTGCTGTACCGGCGCAAATTCGTCTGGGGGCCGGTGGAGGAGGATTTCGCCCGGGCCGAGCATCAACTCGCCCTGCGCGTGCGCTGGGGGCGCAACGCAACCGTGCCGATAGAGACTTTCGGCGTGGCGGCGCAATGGCATCCGGGTCAGCAGCTGCTCGATGTGTGGGCCTCGATCCAGATGCCGAAATATCCCGATCAGACGGCACGCGCGCTGCGCCTGCCCGGCAACGCGGTGCGCGTGCATTTCGATGTCGACGTGGGCGGCAGCTACGGGGTGAAGCGCGGCATCAAGCACACGGTGCTGGTGGGCTATCTGGCGAAAAAGCTGGGCATGCCGGTGCGCTTCATCGAAGACCGCCTGGAGAACATGCGCGGCGGCGACATGCACGGGCCGGACCGGATCTTCGATGTGCAGCTCGCGTTCGATACGGATGGCAGCATACGCTCGCTCAAACTCCGCGCGCTGGACGATGTCGGCGCTTACGCCGGCCGCTCGCCGCTGCAACTCGGCAAACCAGTGGGCGCAATCGTCGGCCCATATCAGATCCATAGCGTGGAGTACGAACCGATTTCGGTGATGACCAACAAGACCGCGCAGGAAGCGGTGCGCGGCTTCGGCCAGTCGCCGACCAACTATGCGCTGGAGTCAGCCATCGACCAGGTCGCGCGCCATCTGGGTATGGACCGCATTGCGCTGCGCAAGAAGAACTTCATTCGCAAGGACCAGTTTCCCTATCTGATCCCCAGCGGTACCAGCTACGACAGCGGAGACTATCATGCTGTGCTCGACAAGGCGCTGGCGGCTGCCGATTATCCGGCGCTCGTCGCTGCGCGCGACGCAGCGCGCAGCGCCGGGCGCCACGCAGGCATAGGCATAGCCAGTTGCCTCGAACCATCCGGCGGTAACTCTGCGTTCGAGCCGCTGTTCAATCCGAAGAACGAAACCACTACCTGGATGGATTCCTGCCTGGTGCGGGTCGATCTGTCCGGGTCAATCACCGGTGTGATGAACACTTCCAGCGCAGGGCAGGGTCACGAAACCCTAGTCGCCACCGTGCTGGGCGAGGTGCTGGAGCGCGACCCGGATAGCATCCGTGTGGTGCACGCCGATTCGCTCAACGCGCTGCCGTCGAACAGCCCGGTTGGCAGCCGCATGGCGATCATGCTCGGCGGTGCGGCGGCCGGCGCGGCGCACAAGATCAAGAGCGCGCTGTTCGCCATCGCCGCGCACAATCTGCAAAAGGAACTGTCCGAGCTGGAATACCACGAGGGCAGCATCAGTGTGAAAGGCGATGCGAAGCAAACGCTCAGCTGGGATCAATTGGTCGAGATCGCGCATCGCAAGTTCCACCAGCTGCCGCCCGGCCTGGAGCCCGGCCTGCAGGCGAAATTCGTGTGGGAGGTGCCCACCGGTGGGGCGCTGCCCACGGCCGACGGACGCATCCAGATGTACCCCTGTTATTCGTTCGAAGCGCACCTGGTGCTGGTCGAGATCGATCCTGATACCGGCCAGGCCAGGCTGCTGCGTTACGTCTGCGGACACGATTGCGGCGTAATGATCAGCCCGGACATCGTACATGGCATGACCTTCGGCGGCATCGCACACGGCATAGGCGCGGCGCTGTACGAAAAGTTCGCCTACAGCGACAACGGGCAGCTCGAAAGCCAGTCGTTTATGGACTACCTGATCCCGACTGCGCTGGAGGTACCGGCGATTGCCATCGTGGATCACTGCACGCCTTCACCGCACACGACTTTTGGCCAAAAAGGCTCGGGCGAGGCCGGCTATCTGGGTGCACCGGCCGCCATCGCCGGCGCCATCAACGACGCACTGGCGCCGCTGGGAGCATCGATCATGGAGTTGCCCATGACGCCCCTGCAAATCTGGAAGCGGATGCAACTCGTCCGTTCCGGGAATTAGCCGCAAGCGGCGGCGTGACACTAGGAGGAGTTGATATGAAAGCATATGCACTGAAGTGGCTTGCTCGCAGCGTGGCGCTGGCCGCGGTCTGCGCGCTCGGCGCCGGCGTGGCGCAGGCACAGGCCTTGCAGAAGATGGAAATCGTGGTGTTCGGCGCGCCATCCTTAGGCGCATTCCTGCCGCCGGTGATCAAGGCGCGCAAGCTCGACGAGGCGAATGGTTTGGATATCGCTTTCCAGACGCGTCCGCCCGACGCTTACGCAGCCCAGTTCAACAGCGGCGAGTTTCAGGTCGGCGGCAGCGCCGCGCTGCTGACCGTCGGTCTCGCGGATCTGCGCGGGCTGAAGGTGAGCTATCTGTTCAATCTGTTCGACTTCTTCGGCGCGGTGGTCACCGGCAGGCCCGAGATCAAGACGCTCGCCGACCTGAAAGGCAGGGAACTCGCCGCCGCAAGCGGCACCACCAATTTCAAGATGGTCACCTGGTTTGCGCGGCAGCAGAACGTCGACATGTCCGAAGTCAAGATCGTCAACACCGCAACGCCGGGATTGATCGGTTATGCGCTCGCGGATCGCGCCGACGCAGTGCAGTTGTGGGAACCCGCCTATTCGACTTTGCTCGCGAAAAAACCGACGCTGCGCACGCTCGATCTCGGTCTGGCGAAGCAATGGCGTGCGTTTTCCGGAGGTGACAAGATTCCCTATCTGGGCGTCGCGGCGCATACGGAGTGGGCGCAGAAGAACAAGGCGAGTATTCCGGCGCTGTACCGCGCCTACAAGCAGGCGGCCGAGTGGGTTGCCGCCAATCCGGCGGCGGCGGCCAAGCTGGTTTCGCCCAAAGCCGACGCGGCGGGCCTGGAAATGATGGAGAAGCTTATCCGCGACAACGCCCGCCTGGGGATGAACGTGCAGCCGGCAAGCGAACTGCGCAAGGAAATCGAAGCGGTGTACCGCGCCGGCCAGGCGATCGGTTATCTGACCAAGCAGCCTTCGGCCGGGAGCGTCTACGAAGGGCGCCTCGAATGACAGGCACGGAAGCGGGCCGCGCACTGGCGCCGGGCGCGGCTCTATGAATCCCTGGTACCGGCTGCGCAAGGAAACCGTGATCGCGCTGGGCGCTCTGGTGCTCGTCTGGCAGTTCGCGTCGTATTTTTTCCCGGTCTACCTGTTTCCGCCGGTTCCGGCGATCGCGGAGAAATTCCTCGATATATTCCTCAACCAGGAGAGCCTCGCCAATGCCGGCGCCACGGCAGGGCGCATATTCGCCGGGCTGAGCGCGGCGTTCCTGCTTGGTGCGGTCCTGGCTTTCGTCATGGGGCGCTCGGCGCGCAGCTACCGTTACGTCTATCCGCTGCTCAATTTCATCCAGGGGGTTCCGGCGCTGTCCTGGGTGGTGATTGCGATCATCTGGTTCAAAGGCACAGAGACGCGGATACTTTTCATCATGACGGCGACGACCCTGCCGGCCTTCAGTTTTCAGATTCTCGACGCCTACCGGGCGATGTCAAAGGATCTGTTCGAGATGACGCTTTCTTTCCGGCCGAGCAAACGCGACCTGTTTCGCACGCTCATCCTGCCGACTATCGTGCCCGGCATGCTCACCGCCTGGAAGGTGAATCTCGGCAATGCTTCCCGCGTGGTGGTGGTGGCGGAACTGGTCGGTGCCACCGGAGGCATAGGCTACCAGTTGCTGATGCAGCAGCAATTGTTCGATATGGCCGGAGCGCTTGCGTGGACCCTGGTTCTGGTGGCGTTCGTGCTGGTGGTGCAGCAGATCATCACCAGGATCGAAGCCTGGGTGCTGGCCTATCGGCCGAGCACGGAGCGCTCGGCGTGAGCGGCGCGGACGCTAAGGACGGCAAGGCCGCCGGGGCGGCGATCGAATTCCGCAATGTGGTGAAACGCTTCCTGCGCACGGACCAGCGCGAGGAATCGTTTCTCGCCGTCGACCGTCTGAGTTTCGAAGTTGCGCCGGGCGAGATGGTAGCGGTGCTCGGGCGCACCGGCTGCGGCAAGTCGACCATGTTCAATCTGCTCACCGGGCTGATCGAGCCGACCGAAGGCACGGTGCGCGTGCTCGGACACGACCCGTTTCGCGAATTCAACTGGTTCCGCGGCAAGATGGCCGTGGTGTTTCAGAACGACCGGCTGATGCCCTGGCGCACGGCGGTCGAGAACGTGGAACTCGGCATCGAACTCGCCGGCATGGACGCCGAGGAGCGGCGCAAGATTGCCTTGGGTTGGCTGGACCGTCTGGGATTGAAAGGCCACGAGCACGACTATCCGCCTGCACTCTCCGGCGGCATGCGCCAGCGTGTTTCGCTCGCGCGCGCGTTCGCCGTGAACCCGGTGATTCTGTTGTGCGACGAACCGTTTTCCGCGCTGGATGAACTGACCGGGCAGCGCCTGCGCGAGGAGTACACGCAGTTGGTGGAAGAAAACGGCAAGACCAGCATTTTCGTGACGCATTCCATCAACGAGGCTTTGCAACTGGGCGAGCGCATCCTGGTGTTTCATCGTCCGGCGCAGATCGCGCTCGAGGCGAAGGTTGCAGGCGGCGACAGGGACGCCATTCGCGCGCGCGTGCTTGCCGCGATGAACCTGCGCGAAGCGGAGGCGGAGGCGGAGGAGAAGGCATTATGATCATCGATATCCATGCGCACTATCTGCCGCAAGGCCTCTACGCGCGCTTCGACGCGGAAGCCGCGAAATTCCCGGGCGTGCAACTGCTGCGCGGCGAAAAGGGCATGCGCCTGCAGTTTCCGGGTGGTGAGGCGACGCGCCCGATCTCGCCCAAGCTATCGGACCTGGCCGAGCGCCGCGGCTGGATGGATAAGAACGGCATCGACCATCAGCTAGTGGGCGGCTGGCTCGACAGCTTCGGCTACGAACTGGCGGCAAACGAGGGCCTCGCCTGGAGCCGTTTCATTAACGATTGCATGCGCGAGGGACTCGCCGGCGAGCCGCGTTTCACGCCGCTCGCCACGGTACCCCTGCAGGACGGCAAACTGGCGGCCGAGGTGCTGGGCGAAGCGATGGAGGCGGGTTTTGGCGGCGTGATGATAGGCACGCTGCCAAAAGGCCTGGGAGGCGTGCTCGACGATCCCCAGCTCGATCCGTTTTGGGAAAAGGCCTCCAGCCTGCAGGCGGCGGTGTTCCTGCATCCGATGTTTTTGTGCGGCGAGCCGCGCCTTGCCGACTATGATCTGGTAAATGCGATCGGCCGCGTCGCCGACACTTCGATCGCCGTCTCCAGGCTGTTGTTTTCAGGGCATCTGCTCAGCTTTCCCGGCGTGAAACTGGTGCTCTCGCATGGCGGGGCCGCGCTGCCGCTGGTGCTCGGGCGGCTGGCACGCAATTTCACCATAGCACAGGGCAAGTACGCCGATCCGCGCAAGGGATTCGATGCCTTGTATTTCGACAGTATCGTGTTCGACGCAGACGCGCTGCGCTTTCTCGCCGCCAAGGCGGGCGCGGCCCGGGTCATGCTCGGATCCGACATGCCCTTCCCGATTGGCGATATGGAGCCCTGTAAAGTGGTACATGCGGCGGGCTTGGGGGAATCGGAAACCAGGGCGATCCTTGGGGGCAACGCGCAGGGCGTGTTCCGCATCCGGCCCGATTGCTGGTGCCGGGGCTGAGCTAGCGCCATGGCGCTGGAAATGAAAGGCGAATATGCCTTGCCTGTGGAACAGGCGGAACTGTGGCACCTGCTCAACGATCCCGAGGTTCTGGCTAAAATCATTCCCGGCTGCAACACTGTGCGCTCGCTCGGGCCCGACCGCTACGAGATGGGCATGAAAATCCAGGTGGGCAGCGTCAGTGGCGAGTACCTGGGCAGCGTGCTTATCGTCGATAAGCAGGAACCTGCGCACTACGTGATGATGATAGAGGGCCAGGGCTCGATCGGGTTCATGAAAGGCAGCGCGGTTTTCGATCTGGACGCGCAGGAAGATGGCAAATCCGTGCTGCGCTATGCCGGCAGCGCCGAGGTCGGTGGCGTGGTAGCGGGGGTGGGGCAGCGCGTCCTCTCCGGCGTGGCCAAATTTCTCGCCGGTCGGTTTTTCAAAGCGCTGGAAAAGCATATCGAACAGAGCAAGGGCGGGCCGGGCGACGCAGCCGCAAGCTGAGCGATTGTTCCTGACGGCTCAGTCAAATTGTTCACTGGCTGCTTCTACTGTCGTAGCAGGGGGGCAGGTACATTCTACCTATCAGAGTGTAATATATTGCGATAAAACAATAATATAAATGATATAATTAAAGTTATTCCTCATTATATTGCTTGGGCCATGGCCGATCCAACCCGGTTCTGCGCTTGCTGCGAATCTGCTGGCCTGCCGCCAAATAAAAAGGCCCGGGACGGGATTCGCGCCGCCGGGCCAAGGTGTTTCTCATCAGATGTTTTTCTCACGGGCAGGAGAGCCCCCAAACACCTGCACGCAGTATGGCACGTGCATTGCCGCCGCGTTTTGCGCTAGATCAATAGTGTGACTTTTGTCACAGACGAATCAGGCTGCCGTGATGTGCTGCAGGATTCCTGGCATAAATGCAGCCGGCCCTGCTGGTAATATCACTCATTCGGCGCTGGTCTAGGCCGGTCAGGATACGCGCCGGACCGCTACGCTTTGGCGCAGGCCGGGTGCGGAGCACTCGATCGGGTACATGGAAGAAATTCGATGTCGCGTCCAACTGCAAATGCGGTCCTCGGGATCGCCGGCACAATGAGCGTGCTGGCGCTCGTCTTGTTCTTCGCGCAGTCTCGCGCCGCCGGGCCGCTTCCCGACCCCAAAGTCGACGCGCCGCTGACGGCGGCTGCGGGCACGGAGACGGCGGTTTTTGCAGGCGGCTGCTTCTGGGGCGTCGACGCCGTATTCAAACACGTCAAGGGCGTGAGCAAAGTCGTATCCGGTTACGCGGGCGGCAGCGCGGAGACGGCGAGCTACGAGAAGGTGAGTTCAGGCGGCACCGGCCACGCCGAGGCGGTGCGCATCAGCTACGATCCTGCGCGCGTCTCTTATGGACAGTTGTTAAAGGTGTTCTTTTCCGTCGCCCACGATCCGACTGAACTAAACAGACAGGGCCCGGATACCGGCACGCAGTACCGCTCCGCGGTGTTTTATGCCAACGCCGAGCAAAAGCGCGTCACCGAGGCCTACATCGCCCAGCTTCAGGCCGCGCGCGCATTCTCACGCCCCATTGTCACGCAGGTGACGCAGTTGCAAGCCTTCTACGAGGCCGAGTCCTATCACCAGGACTATCTTGCGCGCAATCCGAACCAGCCCTATATCATCATTTACGACCTGCCAAAAATCGCAAGCCTGCAGCAGCAGTTTCCGGCGCTATACGTCGGCAAATAGCTTCGATACTGGCCGGGCGCATCGAAATTTCTTGTCATAATTTCTGCATCAACAGGAGAACCAGCGTGAGCCGCAGCATTCTAGATGAAGACCACATACACCCGGCGGTACGCGGTGCCGTCGCCAACAACCACGCCGATATCGTGCAGGAGGTAAAGGCCGCCGTCGCCGCGAACGATATCGTGGTCGTCGGCATGGCGCAAAACCCCATGCCGAAAAAGGCGCGGAAGCTCTTGGATCAGCAACAGCTAGGCTACAAATACCTGGAATACGGCAGCTACCTGGGCGAATGGCGCCGCCGCAACGCGCTCAAGATGTGGACCGGATGGCCCACTTTTCCGATGATATTCGTCAAGGGCGTGCTGGTCGGTGGCGCAAACGATTTGCAAAAGCTGATTGCATCGGGCGAGTTGACGCAGATGCTGGGAAAGAAGACTTAGCGACAGCAAAAGTCGTTGCGTTACCGTAGAGAAGCACGAGGGGAGGGATCCCCTCGTTTTGTTACAGACTCTTGGAAGGACAAACGTCATGCCCCATATTGCTGCCGCAGACGGCGTCAAGCTCTACTACGAAGAAGCCGGACAGGGAACACCCATCCTGTTCGTGCACGAATTCATGGGGGAGTACCGCAGTTGGGAGGCGCAACTGCGCCATTTCTCGGGGCGCTATCGCTGCATCGCGTTCAATGCGCGCGGTTATCCGCCCTCGGACGTTCCGGAAAAAGCCGAGGACTATGGCTTCGAGCAGCAGCGCGCAGGCATTCTGACCGTGCTCGACGGGCTAAACATCGACAAAGCGCACATCGTCGGGCTTTCCATGGGCGCATTCGCGACCTTCTATTTCGGCATGAAATGGCCGGAGCGCGCGCTCTCGCTTACGCTCGCCGGCATCGGTTCGGGGTCCATGCCCGAGTCGCGCGCCAGGTTCGCGCAGGAATCGGTAGCTGCGGCCGACAAGCTGCTGGCCGGGGGCTGGGAGAAAAGCGTAGCGGCACGCAGCCAGTCGCCGACACGGGTGCAGCTGCAGAACAAGAATCCGCGCGCTTTCGCGGAATTCGTGGCGCTGATCAAACAGCATTCGGCATTGGGTTCGGCGCTGACGCTGAAGGCTTACCAGGCGCTGCGCCCCTCGCTGGATGATTTCAGGGAGCAGATGGCGGCGTGCAAAGTACCCACGCTGATTATCAGCGGCGACGAAGACGAGCCCTGCCTGGATGCTTCGCTGCTGCTCAAGCGCCGCATGCCTTCTGCCGGGCTGGTATTCATGCCGCAGACCGGCCACGCCTGCAATCTGGAAGAGCCGGCGCTGTTCAATGCGACCTGTGAACGGTTTTTCCATCAAGTGGAGTCCGGCCAGTACCGCATGCGCGATCCGCGCGCGACGCCGGATCGCATTTTGTGAAGCAAGGCATTGGTCATGGATAAGCAGCTGGGAGGGCAGGGATCGGCGGACGGCGCAATGCCCACCCTGCGCGAGGTCATTGCAGCGCGGCCGCATGTCTACCGTTACCTCAGGCCCACGCCGCTATACCGCTATTCAGGCCTGAGCGAACTGATCGGGGCACAGGTATGGGTGAAACATGAGAATCACCAGCCTGTGGGCGCGTTTAAGGTGAGGGGAGGGCTGAACCTGGTCGCGCAGCTGAGCGCAGAAGAGCGCGCAGGCGGACTGTTTACGGCTTCGACCGGAAACCACGGCCAGAGCATCGCCTATGCGGCGCGCGCCTACGGCGTGCGTGCAACTATCGCCGTGCCGGAAGGCGCGAATCCGGGCAAGGTGGCGGCGATGCGCGGGCTCGGCGCCGAGCTTGCCGTCCATGGAGCGGATTTTGACAGTGCGCGTGAGTGGATAATGGGCGTCGCGTCGGAGCGGGGCGGGCGCTTTGTAGGTCCTACCGAAGAACTGCTGATCCAAGGCGTGGGCACCTACGCGCTGGAAATCATCGAGGACCTGCCCGAGGTCGATGCGATCATCGTGCCGGTAGGGGCGGGCAGTGGCGTATGCGCCACCGCCATCGTCGCCAAGAGCATCAATCCCGCGATCCAGGTGATCGGCGTGCAGTCGGCGCAGGCGCCGGCGATGCAGCTCTCCTGGGCTGCCGGCAAAGCGGTCAGCGCGGACATGAACACCGTCGCCGAGGGGCTGGCGACGCGCGTCCCGTTCGAGAACACGCAGCGCATTATGCGCAAGTATCTCGACGATTTCGTGCTGGTAGAAGACGCCGCGATCGAAGCGGCGATCCTGCTGCTTCTCGAGCACACGCGCAACCTCGCCGAAGGGGCGGGGGCGGCAGCGCTGGCCGCTGCGGTCAAGCTGCGCGCGCGCCTGGCCGGGAAATGCGTGGTGCTGGTGATGAGTGGAGGCAACCTTTCCTTGGATCAGCTGCGCCGGGTGCTGGAACGCTCCGGGACCTACGCGCGGGCACCTTGAACCCCAGTCCGGCGCTCACTGCGGTGCGAACTGCGCATGCCGGAAGGCCGCGGGCAGTCAAAAAAAGTCGCAGAGGCTGTCGACCTCGTTCATAATGCCGGTGGCGGGCCGCCCCGCATTGCAGCGTAGTGAACCTGGTCAGGTCCGGAAGGAAGCAGCCACAGCTATTTACTGCGAGTGCCGGGGGTCCGGCTCGCCACCCCAGAATCCTTTCTCCGCTACCGCGACGACGCTGGTAAAATTTCGACATGAGTTACCAGGTCCTCGCGCGCAAGTGGCGCCCTCGCAATTTCGCCAGCCTGGTCGGGCAGGAGCATGTGGTACGCGCTCTGACGCATGCGCTGGAGCAGCAACGCCTGCACCACGCCTATCTGTTTACCGGCACGCGCGGTGTGGGCAAGACGACGCTCGCGCGCATACTCGCCAAAGCGCTCAATTGCGAGACCGGCATCACCGCTACCCCTTGCGGCGTATGCTCGGCCTGCACGGAAATCGACAGCGGCCGCTTCGTCGACCTGATCGAGATCGACGCCGCGACCAACACCGGCATCGACAATATGCGCGAGTTGCAGGACAACGCGATCTATGCGCCGACGCGCGGGCGCTTCAAGGTGTTTGTCATCGACGAAGTGCACATGCTGTCCAAGCAGGCGTTCAACTCGATGTTGAAAACTTTCGAGGAACCGCCGGAGCACATCAAATTCATACTCGCCACCACCGATCCGCAGAGAATCCCGGTCACGGTGCTGTCGCGCTGCCTGCAGTTCAATCTGAAGCAGATGCCGCGCGATGCGATTTACGCGCATCTAGGGCACATTCTGAAAGAGGAGAAGACTGCTTCCGAGCCGGCTGCGCTGGGACTGATCGCCAGGGCCGCGCAGGGCAGCATGCGCGACGCACTGTCGCTACTGGATCAGGCGATTGCCTATGCAGGCGGCAAAGTGAGCGAGGAAGCGGTGCGCGCCATGCTCGGCGCGATCGACCAGGACTATCTGTTCAAACTGCTCGACGGACTGGCGCATCAGGATATCAAGGCAATGCTCGCAGTGGCCGGCGAAATGGAGTCGCGCAGCCTTTCATTCGACGGCGCGTTTCAGGATCTGGCCAGCTTGCTGCATCAAATCGCCCTCGCGCAAAGCGCGCCCGAGGCTTTGGGTGCAGACCTGCCGGAGCGCGAGCGCATCCTGGCGCTGGCGCGGCAGTTCGATGCGGAGGAATTGCAGTTGTATTATCAGATCGCGCTGCACGGACGGCGCGACCTGCCGCTCGCGCCGGATGACTACGCCGGCTTCAGCATGGGGCTGATGCGTATGCTCGCGTTTCGTCCGGAGGAGGCGGGCGCCACTGCCGCCTCAGCGCCCACAAAAAAAAAACCTGAGACCCCGGCTGCGCGCGACACGGGCGCGACTGAGCCAGCGTCGCGCACAACCGCCGCGCGCGGCGTCGCCGCGGCCAGACCCGCGGCCGGACCGGCGTTCGC
>CAKKSJ010000190.1 GCA_919902965.1 Burkholderiales bacterium | reverse complement strand
GCCAATTACGCCGATCCAGGGCGTTCTCCTCTGAAAAACGTTGGGACACTACTGACTTATACCGATGCTTTAGGGACGCACACCGTCAATGATGTCGGTGTGCTGCTGCTGGGCGGAACCGGGTCGGGGCTGTACGATCGTGACAATCAGCCGATCAAACTTTACTATGACATTTCCTCGCAGGTGCTGCTCCTGTTTCCTGCGATAAACGGCGGCGCTGGAGGTGGCAAGTTGTTCCAGTTGACAGAAAAGACCAAGGCGACTGCCTTCATTCAGTCGCTGTCGCCGCGCGGTTTCGACGATTCGCTGTTGGCATATATTATTTTCGCCGCCAACGAGGAAACTCGCACCGGCCGCATCAATACGAACACTTCTAACGCGGATGACGCAAGCAAACCTTCCTGCAACTAGCATGTCACAGCCGGCTATCGTATCGAATACCCTGCTGCACAATGTGCCGCTGTTTTCCGGACTGGACGAGGAGCAGCTGAGCGTCCTGGCGCGCACGATCGTGCGCAAGAGCGTCCGTCGCAATGCCAAGATCATCGGCGCGGGCGATCCCACGGATTCGCTGTACATTGTCATCAACGGCCGCCTCAAAGTGTTGATGTCAGACGAGCAGGGACGGGAAGTAATTCTTTCCATCCTCGGCCCCGGAGAGTTTTTCGGCGAGATGGGCCTATTGGACGACAGCCCGCGCTCGGCCACCGTGGTGACGCTGGAGCCGTGCGACCTGCTCACCATCTCCAAGACAGACTTCAAGCGCAGGTTGGCGGAGAATTTCGATTTGTCGCTGATGGTGATGCGCGGTCTGGTCAAAAGGCTGCGCGAAGCCGACCAGAAGATCGGCAGCCTGGCGCTCATGGACGTCTACGGCCGGGTGGCGCGCCTGTTGCTGGAGATGGCCGAGGATGTCGGCGGTGAGAAGGTGGTGGTCAAGAAAATGTCCAAACAGGACATCGCAAAAATGATAGGCGCTTCGCGCGAGATGGTCAGTCGCGTGATGAAGGACCTGCAACGCAGCGGCGCCATTGTCCCGCGCGGTCGATCCATCGTCCTGCGCAGCAAGATTCTGCTCGCCGATTAGCCGCGATCAGCCTGCCGCAGTCCGGCCGGATGCGATTTCGTCCAAGCCAGTCCGGGGTGAATCTGATAGCATGAAAAGCACGGCCGTCCGGCTGGTGGCGCGTATGCGGCCGTCAGCCGGCCGTGCGCATGCGCGCGCGGTGCAGTCCTGGCTATATCCAGGCGGTGGCGGCCCGCGGAACAACAATACTTTCAACCTGCAACAGAAACGAAGAGGAAGAAGCATGACAGGCGTGTCTCACGTATCCACAGCGCTGTTGCGCAACGTGCCCTTGCTCTCGGTACTGAGCGAAAAGGAACTCGTCCTGCTTGCGCGGGTGGTCACGCGCAAATCCTACGCCCGCGGCAGCCAGATCCTGGGCGCCGGCGACCCCACCGACTCGCTCTACATTCTCATCAGTGGCCGGATCAAGGTATTGATGAGCGATCTCGACGGCAAGGAGGTGATTCTGGCCATACTCGAGCCGAACGAATTTGTCGGCGAAATGGGACTGATCGACAACAGCCCGCGTTCGGCCAATGTCGTGGCGCTGGAGCCGTGCGAGGTGGTTTGCATATCCAAGTCCGATTTCAAGCGCTGCCTGGCCGATAATTTCGAAATGGCCATGACGGTTATGCGCGGCCTGGTAAAGCGATTGCGCGACGCGGACAATCAGATCGGCAGCCTGGCGCTGATGGATGTATTCGGGCGCGTGGCGCGGCTGCTGCTGGAAACGGCCGAAGTCGTCGGCGGCGAAAAAGTGGTGACCAGAAAGCTGTCCAAGCAGGATATCGCGCGCATGATCGGCGCCTCGCGCGAAATGGTCAGCCGGGTGATGAAGCACCTGCAGGAGGCGGGTTATATCGAACTGCGTGGCGATGCCATTATCATCCGCGAAAATATTCCGCTCCCCGATTAAGTAACACTGTCCGAAAATGTGCCCGGAAAACGCCAGCGAGCCGGCGCGGGAGCGCCGTTTTCCGGGGTAATAGCCAAAATATATGTTAATAATCGTGAACTTGTTCCTCAGTATCTGAAGGAGAGTCGGATTAGACTGGTGGTCGATTATGGCGATGTGGTCGCCGGCACGCATGAATGAAGGAGCGGCAACATGAGAAATTTCAGACCAAACTTGAAATATCTGACTATTCTGGCGCTGGGGCTGATGGCCGGCAGCGCGTGGGCCAATACCGGCTCGGTGTCGCAGTTGTCGGGCACGCTGTCGGTAATAAAGGCAGATGGCTCGATGCGCATTCTGTCGCAGAAATCCCAGGTGGTTGGCGGAGATACCGTGAATACCCAGAAAGACAGCTATGCGCAGATCAAATTTACCGACGGCGGTATGATCACGCTCAAACCCAACAGCAGCGTGAAAATCCAGCAATTCCGGTTCAAGACCGAAGAGCCGGACAAGGACAGTTTTGTTTTCGGACTGGTGAAAGGCGGTCTGCGCGCGGTCACCGGCCTGGTGGGCAAGCGCGGCGATCAGGATGCGTACAGCCTGGGCACGGCAACTGCGACGATCGGTATCCGCGGCACCAGCTACGCCGCCGACGACTGCCTCACCACGCCCTGCCCGAAGCCGAGCTCCAGCGAGGCCCTCGAGCCGGCGGTATACGTGAGCGTTACCGACGGCGAGATCATCGCGACCAATAATGCCGGATCGCAGAGCTTTCTTGCCGGCCAGTTCGGCGCGATTTCGGACCGCAACAGCCGTCCGCGCTTCCTCTCCACCGATCCGGGCCTGCAGTTCACGCCGCCGGCGAGCTTTATTCAAAGCATCATGACCGGCGCGGCGGTTAACTCGGGCAAGAATCAGGAGTGCGTGGTACGGCGCTGATTCCGTTTGATTTCGCCAGCTTTGAAAATCCCCGCCCGCGCGGGGATTTTTAATTCCGGCCGCGGCAGGCATGTTTTGGTGGCCGAGCGTCCAAGCGGGTAAAATGCCCGGACCGACGCCTGTCAGACTATGCGTACACTGAACCGAACCCAGACACCGCCCCTCCCCGGGAAAATCGCCGCCTTGCTGCGCGAATCGAAGTGGTTTGCGCTGCTGGCCCTGGCGCTCTACCTGTTGCTGGTTCTGCTTACCTTCGATAAGGCCGATCCGGGCTGGTTCCACAGTACGGCCGAGGCGACGTCGCGAAACGCCGGCGGGCGCGCCGGCGCCTGGCTGTCCGAGTTGCTGTTATACCTGTTTGGCGTATCCGCCTACTGGCTGGTGGTGCTGCTGGCTTACATCGTTATCGCCAGCTATCGCCGCCTGGACGGCAGCAGCCTGCTGGACCAGCGTTCGCTGCTGGTCACACTGGCTGGTTTTGTGTTGTTGATCGCCGCCAGCAGCGGCGTAGAAGCGCTGCGCTTCTATACGTTCAAGGCGACGCTGCCGCTGGCGCCCGGCGGCATGCTGGGCGCGGTGATCAGCAGCAGCTTCGCAGCCACCGTGGGTTTTACCGGGGCGACGCTGATATTGCTGACCCTGTTCGCCATAGGCGCGAGCCTTTTCACCGGCGTTTCCTGGCTGAGCGTGATCGAGGTGACCGGCGCGGCGCTGGAATTGAGCTATGACTTCGTGCTCAACAGCTGGCAACGCCGGCAGGACCGCAAGGCCGGCGAGGTCGCGACCCACGCGCGCGAGGCGGTCGTGGAAGAAGACAAGAAGCGCATTATCGAAGACCACGCGCCGATACGCATTGAAGCGCCCGTGGTGGAAATCGCAAAGTCCGAGCGTGTGATCAAGGAAAAGCAGGTGCCCCTGTTCCAGGACCTGCCCGATACGCCGCTGCCGCCGCTGGTTCTACTCGATGAGGCGCAGCATGACATCGAGTCGATCAGCGATGAAACCCTGGAATACACTTCGCGTCTGATCGAAAAAAAACTTTCCGATTTTGGCGTGCAGGTGAAAGTGCTGGCCGCCTATCCGGGTCCGGTGATTACGCGCTATGAGATCGAGCCCGCGGTAGGCGTCAAGGGCAGCCAGATCATGAGCTTGGTGAAGGACCTGGCGCGGGCGCTGTCGGTGGTGAGCATACGCGTGGTCGAGACCATCCCCGGCAAGTCCTGCATGGGTCTGGAGATCCCCAACCCCAAGCGTCAGATCGTGCGCCTGTCCGAAATCCTCAGCTCCGAGGTCTACCACGAGATGCACGCGCCGCTGGTCCTCACCCTGGGCAAGGACATCGCCGGCAAGCCCATGGTTGCCGATCTCGCAAAAATGCCGCACCTGCTGGTGGCGGGAACCACCGGTTCGGGTAAATCGGTGGCGATCAACGCCATGATCCTGTCGCTGTTGTACAAGGCCGAGCCGCGCCAGATACGCCTGATCCTGATCGATCCGAAAATGCTCGAGTTGTCGGTCTACCAGGACATACCGCACCTGCTGGCGCCGGTGGTGACCGACATGAAGCAGGCGGCGAGTGCGCTCAACTGGTGCGTGGCCGAGATGGAGCGGCGCTACAAGCTCATGTCCTGGCTGGGCGTGCGCCAGCTCTCGGGTTACAACGCCAAAGTTGCCGAGGCGGAAAAGCTGGGCCAGCCGCTGCAGGATCCGACCACGCTGGAGACAGGCGAACCGCAGTTCCTCGAGCTGCTGCCCTATATCGTGGTGGTGATAGACGAACTCGCCGATCTGATGATGGTGGTGGGCAAGAAAGTGGAGGAGTTGATCGCGCGCCTGGCACAAAAAGCGCGCGCCTCGGGCATACACCTCATACTGGCGACGCAACGGCCCTCGGTGGACGTGATCACGGGCCTGATCAAGGCCAATATTCCCACGCGCATTTCCTTCCAGGTGTCGAGCAAGGTGGACTCGCGCACCATCCTCGACCAGATGGGCGCCGAAGCCCTGCTGGGCCAGGGGGACATGCTCTACCTGCGGCCGGGCACCGGGCTGCCGCAGCGGGTGCACGGGGCCTTTGTCGCGGATCACGAAGTGCACAAAGTGGTCGCCTACCTGAAGAAAATGGGCCAGCCCGACTATATCGATGGCGTGCTCGATGCGGGCGAGCCTGGCGGTGAGTTGAATGGTGCGGGTGAGGCGGGCGGCGGCGAGGCCGATCCGCTTTACGACCAGGCGGTGGAGATCGTATTGCGCACGCGGCGCGCGTCGATTTCACAGGTGCAGCGGCATTTGCGCATCGGCTACAACCGCGCGGCGCGCCTGATCGAGCAGATGGAGCAGGCCGGGATGGTCTCGGCGATGCAGTCGAACGGCAATCGTGAAGTGCTGGTACCCAACCGGGTCGAAGGCTGAGCGGTGCGAGCGCTGCTGTTTGCCGCGCTGCTGCTGCTGGTTTCTGCGGCCAGGGCAGCGGGCCTGGACGCGCTGCACGGCTTCATTGCCGCAACTGCATCGGCCCAGGGCGAATTCGAGCAGAAGGTCTACGATCGCAAGCGCAAGCTGACACAGGAGTCCAGCGGCACTCTGGCTTTCT
>CAKKSJ010000189.1 GCA_919902965.1 Burkholderiales bacterium | reverse complement strand
CTCCGGCTTCGAGCACCACCGCTCCACCATTGACCGCACTCGAGGGCGTCGTATTGATCGCCTGGTTCACATTCAACGTGCCCGAGCTGCCCGTGCCGAGCACCACCACCTTCACGTCACCACCGGTGCCGCCCGCCGTCGTGATCCCGCTCATCGAACTGCGGCTCGCGCTCGTGCCCGAGCCCGCCGGCGAAGCAGGCGCGCTCACGCTCCCCGCCGCCGCCACCGTCCCAATATCGAGCGCATTGGCATCGGTGTAGTTAAAGCTCTTGCCCGCCGTGCTGATCGTGGCAGCCAGCGTCTGCACATCATTGGTCTGGTTCTGCAGCGTCACCGTGTCGCTCGAACTCACCTTCAGCGACCCACCCGTGGCACCCGTGGCCAACAACGCCTCAGCCGTCGTCGTCCCCGTCTGCGTGATCGCCGCACTCGTGCCCGCGCTCACCAACTGGATCGTGCCGCCATTGCCCGCCGTCGTGCCCGTGCCGCCACTCACATCCACCGCACCACCGGCATTGATCAGAATCGTGCCGTTGTCGTTTTGCAGCGTCACCACCGCACCATTCCCACCGGTCGTCGTGCCCGCCCCACCCTTGGCCGTGATCGCCTTATTGAGCGTGATCGCATTGGCCGTCGTGCCCACATGATGGATGAACACCTCGCCACCCACCCCGCCCGTCGCCCCACCCGTACCACCCGTGGTCGTGATCGTCCCGCTCGTTTGCAGCGTGATCGCCCCTCCGGCTTCGAGCACCACCGCTCCACCATTGACCGCACTCGAGGGCGTCGTATTAATCGCCTGGTCAAGGGTCAGCGTGCTGCCCGTGGTCGTGCCCGCCACCACCGTCACCGCGCCACCCTTGGTCGCAATCCCGCTCAAGCTCCCCAGGTTCGCCGGCGCCGTGCCATCCGCACTCACCGTCCCGATCTTCAGCGCGCTCGCATCGGTGTAACTAAACGCCGCCGCGTTGTCGGCCACACTCGCGGCCAGCGTGCCCACATCATTGCCCGTGTTCGTGAGCGTCACCGCTCCCTGCGAGATCACCTTCAGATTGCCATCGGTCCCCGCCGTCCCCGCCCCCGTGCCCGCCAGCGCAATCAGCGAAGTGCTCCCCGCCTGAGCGATCGTGTTGCCCGCCACCCCAGTCTTCAACTGGATCGTGCCACCATTTCCCGCCGTGCCTCCACCACTCACCCCACCGCTGCTGGTGATGTTGTGCACACTGATCGTGCCGCTGTCGTTGAGGATCGTCACCACCCCACCACCACCACCGGTGTCGGCCGCCTCCACGCTCGCCCCACCACTGGCCACAATCGCCGCATTGAGCGTGATCGCCTTGTTCGCCACCCCAGTGGTGTGACGAATCAGCACCTCGCCGCCCGCACCCGCTGTGTCCGCAGCACCCGCCGTCGAGACCGAACCCGTCGTCGTGATCGTCCCCGTGGTCGCCGTCGAGGTGATCGCATCACCCGCCGTCAAACTCACCGCCCCACCGGCCGTGTTCAGCGTCGTGGGCGTCGTATTAATCGCCTGGTCAAGGGTCAGCGTGCTGCCCGTGGTCGTGCCC
>CAKKSJ010000188.1 GCA_919902965.1 Burkholderiales bacterium | reverse complement strand
ACGCGCACCACGGTGGTCGAGATCAACGCCAAGGTGCTGGCGGCGGCGCGCAGCATGTTCCATTTTCCCGCGGACGACGCGCGCCTGCGCGTAGCAATTGCCGACGGCGCGGACTACGTCGCGGAAAATGCCGAGTCGGCCGATGTGCTGCTGGTGGACGGCTTCGACGACGGCAGGCAACCGGCGGCCTTGTGCTCCCAGGCGTTTTACGACGCGGCCTATGCCGCGCTGCGCAGCAAGGGGGTGATGGCGGTCAATTTCATGGCGGAGGGAAAGCGGCTCGAGGTGTTCCTGCAGCGCATTGAAACGAGTTTTGCCGGCCGGGTGATTTGCCTGATGGCGGCCGACCGGGTCAATCTCATCGCTTTCGCCTTCAAGCGCCACCCGCGCGACCTGCCCTGGGCGGAGCTGAAAAAACGCGCAATGCAGCTGAAGAAAATCCACGAACTGCCGCTGGACGATTTCATTGCCGGCTTGAAGGAACGCAACCCGCATACCCGAGTGAACCTCGGCTTGTATTCGGCCGCGGCCGATTGAGCGGTATCGGGCAGCCTTCAGGCGAGCAGCGCGGTGCGGATGTTTTTTGCGAGCGTGGCCGGGCTCGCGTCGATGGCTACGCACAATGCGTCCCGCGGCCGCTCCAGAATGGCAAACTGGGAGTCGAGCAGCGCCGGGTTCATGTAGTGGCCGCGGCGCGCGGCGAGGCGCGCGCGGATTAACTCCGGCTCTCCCTCCAGGAAGACGACGCGCACCGAGGCGCAGCCGCGCGCGAGGCGGTCGCGATACACCTGCTTCAGCGCAGAGCACGCAAGAACAAGGCCCTTGCCCCGGGCTTCGCCTTCGAGGAGCAGGCCATTGAGCGTTTCCAGCCAGGGCCAGCGGTCTTCGTCCGTGAGTGGCGCGCCGCGTTCCATCTTGGCGACGTTCTCGGCGGGATGGAAGTCGTCGGCGTCGTAAAATTCCCAGCCGCAGTCTTTTGCGAGCAGTTCACCGACCGTGCTCTTGCCGCATCCGGTCACGCCCATCAGGACGATGATCACGGCCGTTTTACACCGAGCGCTGCGCCTTGTCTTTGGCGTTTTGCTCCTTGATCAGCGCGCGTGCGTTCTCCCATTCGGCATCGCCCCAGCTGAGCATCCGGGTGAAGCCGCCGCCGTTGGCCTGCCAGCCGGCGCCGTCCAGTGCAATGGTCTGGCCGCTGAGCCATTCGCAGCCGTCGGCCATGAGAAAGCTGGCGAGGTTCTGCAACTCGGGCATGCGGCCGTTGCGGCGCATGGGATTGGCCTGCGCGGCTTCGCGTTCGGCCCCGTCCTTGCCCGGATAAAGGCGCTTGCCTGCGCCCTCGGTGGGAAACGTGCCCGGCGCGATCGCGTTCAGGCGTATGCCATAGCGTCCCCATTCCACCGCCAGCGACTGGGTCATCACGCTGATGCCGGCCTTGGACATGGCCGAGGGCACGACGAATGGCGAGCCGGTCCAGACCCAGGTGACGACGATCGATACCACGCTGCCCTTGTCGCCGCCCTTGATCCAGCGCTTGCCCACGGCATGGGTGGTGTAGAACGTGCCGTGAAAAACGGTGTTGGCAATGGCGTCGAAACCGCGGTGCGACAAATCCTCGGTACGGCTGATAAAGTTGCCGGCGGCATTGTTCACCAGGCCGGTGAGCGGTCCGCCGTCGTTCCAGATTGATTCGATCATTTTGTCCACGGCTTCCGCATCGCGGATGTCGATGGCATGGGTCTTTACCGAGCCGCCGCGCTTTTGCATCAACTCCTTCGCGCTCTGGTCCAGCACTTCCTTGCGCCGGCCGCAGATGTAAATATCGGCTCCCAACTCGAGGTAGCGGTCCACCATCTCGCGACCCAGGCCGGTGCCGCCGCCGGTGACGAGAATGCGCTTGCCTTTGAACAATCCGGGTTTGAACATGGTGCGTCCTTTGCATGAAATTGCCGCGCGCAATCGCCGCAATCTTACCGCAACGGGGAGTGGGCCGGCTGTGGAGTAGAGAGCGTCCTTGCGTGCCGGGGCGGAGAGTTGCGCGCTGCGCGCGCCAAGCGTGTTTTCCGTACGGGAAACACAGTTACTGTTAACACCAGGGACAGAGCAAGGGTTTACACAAGATCGTCGATTGCACACGGATGCGCTTTTTATCCGTGTGCAATCGATGATCCGCGCGGACGGGACGCCGTCCGCGCAAGCTCTGTGGCCGCAGCCTGCCTTGCCGACATTGCGCGCGCCGCGCGCCAACCATTTTTTCGCTACGGATGAAAAGCGTATCCGTAGCGAAAAAATGGTTCTGATTGACACCGACTGCGGCGCCGGGGTTTCACACAAGACCGCCGCGCTGAAACGACATAGGCGCGATCCAGGACGCCGCGTATAGAATGGCGCATTCTTCGAGGACTGCAGCTTCACCTCCATGACCACTTCCGCACCCGCCGGCATAGGCATGCCGCTCGCCGATGTCGATACGCCCGCGCTGATCCTCGATCTGGAC
>CAKKSJ010000187.1 GCA_919902965.1 Burkholderiales bacterium | reverse complement strand
AACATTCACGCGACGGGAGAATTCGTGGTCAATATCCCCGACGACAGCATGATCGAGCCGGTGCACCTGTCCGCGGTCGAGCATCCGCCCGAGGTGAGCGAAGCCGAATTGCTCGGTCTCGCCGTTGCACCGAGCACGACGATGCGCACGCCACGCCTGGCAAAGGCACCGATCAGCATGGAATGCCGCCTGCACCGCGCCATTGCGTTTGGCGATACCGGTTCCGAGTTCTTCGTCGGCGAAGTTCTGGATTTCCACATCCGCGACGACCTGTACGTCAACGGCAAGATAGATACGGCCAAGCTGCGCCCTATTTGCCGCATCGGCGGACCCAATTACGCGAAGCTCGGCGAGATCGTGCCGATGCAGCCTATCGCGCAGACTGCCAAGACCGTGCTCGCCCAGGAGAGCTAGAGCACGATGCGCAGGAAGACGGGCAACCAGGCGGCGGCAAAGGTCGCCGGCGCGCAGAGCATCCGCCGCGCGGTCACCATACTGCGGCTGCTTGCGGTGGGCCAGGAACACGGCGTGCGTCTCACGGACATCGTGGAGGAGTCGGGCCTGAACCGCCCGACCGTGCACCGCATACTGCGCGTGCTGGCTGAAGAAGGCGCGGTCGAGCAGGATACCGAGTCGCGCCGTTACATGATCGGCGAGGAAGTGTCTTTGCTCGGACTTGCGCGCAGCGCCCGTTTTCCGATACGCGCCATTGCTGATCCTTATTTGCAGCATGTCTGCGAGCATGCCGGTGACACCGTATTCCTCACCATCCGCAACGGCTACGATTCCATCTGCGTCGACCGCAAGACCGGCAGCTACCCGGTCAAGGTGCTTTCGATTGAAGTAGGCGCGCGCCGCCCGCTGGGTGTCGGCGTCGGCGGGCTCGCTTTGCTCGCCTTCCTTCCCGAAGAAGAAGCGGCGGCCATCATCAAAGCCAACGAGCAGCGCCTCGCCCGGCACAAGTTGTCGCCGGCAAAACTGAATGAACGCGTGCGCCAGACGCGCAGCAGGGGCTATGCCTACACCGACGTGGGCGTGGTTCCGGGAACACGCGCGATCGCCGTGCCCGTGCTTGACCATAGGCGCGAACCCGTTGCGGCCATCAGCATCGCTGCAACTGCAGAGCGCCTGTCTGCGGCACGTTTGACTACCCTGGTCAATCTGATGAAAGAGCAGGCCGGACTGATCTCACGAAGACAAGTCGAAATTGACCGTGCCAGAAGCGGCACGAGAAGATAGGCGTTACGTTTAGGTATAACGCGCGCACGCTGATTCAGCGCAGGCTGGGGAATCAGGAAACCCGCTCCGGGCCAGTGGCGGCGAGCAGTTGAATGTAATACAATATGCAGCAATATGTATTACACACGGGGGACGGCTATGACGCTTACCGTGCGACTGCCCGAGCGGGTGGAGCAGGAACTCGCGGAATATTGCACCAAGCACCGCTTGAGCAAGAGCGAGGCGGTCAAGCTTGCGCTCGACCAGCTGCTCGGAGCGGGCGCGGACAAGCCCAGTCCTTATGATCTGGGCAAGGATTTGTTCGGGCCGCACACTGACGCAAGGCCGAGCGAAGATATCGCGCGCAACAGCAAACGGCTGCTGCACGAACATTTCCGCGGCAAAGGCAAGTGACCGGCGTTCTTGTCGATACCGGGTTCCTGGTCTCGCTGTTCCGGCCGGCCGACCGCTTGCGGGTACAGGCGCGGGAATGCCTGCGTACCAATCGCCATCGGCTTCTCACCGTCGCGCCGGTGATCGTCGAGACCTGTTTTTTCCTCGATGCGACGGGCAAGGGCAGGTTGCTGGAATGGGCGCAGCGCGGCGCGCTCGCGGTCGCGGATGTTCCCGTGGGTGCCTACATCGAAATCGGGACCATCGTCCGCAAGTACGCCGACCGCAATATCGACTTCGCCGACGCCGCCCTCGTCTGGCTCGCAAACCACACCGGCATGCGCGACATCCTCACCGTGGACGAGGCGGATTTTTCGGTCTATCGCCTCAAGGGCGGCAAGCGCTTCGCACTGGTGCAGTGGTTCGAATGACCGGATGGAAAGCCAGAATCTGCGCGGACTTCCAGCCGTTTCGCAGGTTCATCCCTTGCGTACGGCCCTGAATGCAGCCTGTCCGCGGCGCATCAGACTGGGGTGCAGGATGCCAATCTTTGGCGTCTGGCCGTAAGGCATCAGAACAAGCTTGCCTCGACCGTTATGCGGCCGGAAGGTTGCAGCCGCTCGATTGCCTTTTTCTGCGCATCGGTCAATGGGCCGTCGTCAGGCTTGTAACTTGGAAGCGTCTGGCGCGCGAACTGGGCGAGCGCCACGTGGATTACCTGGGTCTCGGACAGGCCTAGGGCCTTCGCCAGCCGGGCGGCGGTGTTGCGCGAAACCCCGAATGCGGTGTCACTATCGCGGTAGCGCAGCAAGACCGCGCTGGTGGCTTTCTTGCGCTTGGCGGTCGTGGTTCTAATTGCGGGTCGAGTTGCCATGGCTGCTTTCCTGTCGAACGCCGGCGTCCTGGCGCTGGTTTTACTGATATCAATATTTTATCAGCGCGGGCGACGTCGGCAAGGCCCTGCCAAGGGACTGGCAGGCGCGGCATCCTCGCCGTGGCCGGGGCGGATTTTTCGGTCTATCGGTTCAACGGCAGCAAGGGCTTCGCGTTGATTAAGCGGTTCAGCCTATTAGACGATGCGGAGATTCGGTTTTATTGACCATGACTCCTACCGTCTTTGCCGGTAATATCGCACACTCCGATATCCACTGCGGCACCGCCCCAACAATAACGTGATCGGCCAGCTCTTTACCCAGGATTTCCTGCTTCACGGCATACGCGAGACGCCGGTGTGGAAGGCGCTGGACGACCGTGCTGTCGCTGCCTTCGTTGCTCAGTTGCGAGCAGTGTTTCGTCCTTATTCCGGCGAAAGCGTTCTGAACGAGGCGATCACCGAAGACGAAATTATCCTCAAGATTCTGGGATTGCTCGACTGGCAGGATTTGTACCTTCGCCAAGCCACGACCTCGGGCGCGCGGCGTGAGGACGTGCCCGACCTGCTGCTTTTCCCCGACGCGAACGCCAAGCGGGCGGCGCTGAAGGAAAAGCGCGACGATCGCCGCTACCGGCAAGGCATCGCCATACTGGAATCGAAGCGTTGGTTGCGGCCGCTCGACCGAGGTGAGGCGACGGACCATCTCGATCCGGGTACGCCTTCGAACCAGATACTTCGTTATTTGTCCTCCGCCGAGGTGGCTTCGGACCGGGCGGTGCGCTGGGGCATCCTCACCAACGGCCGGCACTGGCGGCTGTATTTCCAGGGAGCGCGCTCACGCTCCGAGGACTTCCTGGAACTGGACATCGGTGCACTGCTCGGCGTCAGGGGGACGCAGGGCGACACAGTCGAAGGGGCCGATGCGCTGCATGGCCTCAAGCTCTTTCTCTGCCTGTTCCACCGCGCAGCGT
>CAKKSJ010000186.1 GCA_919902965.1 Burkholderiales bacterium | reverse complement strand
CTCATCGTCGCACAGTGCTTGGTAGTTCTGGCATGATTGCGCGATGGCCTGCGGTGTTTCTTGGGCCGACGTGGGCTTGAACCGCACGCGGCGATCGCCGCTGGCCAGGATTTCGATGATCTCGTTGTCCTTCCGTTTCCATCGCCCTGCGTCCGCGGACATTCCACTTTGAGCAAGGGCGTGGAGATGCTGAATCACGCGCGGGTCGATCTTCACCCGGTGTTTCCGTGTGAATACCCAATCGACCGCCTTGCGGTAACCGGCAACCTCCTCCTCTGAGCGATCCCGTGGCTTGGCGTGGCCCAGGACCAGTGGTCGCAAGCGATCGCGATCGACCGTGACGCCTTCGATGCGGTTGGACGACTCGACGCTTTGCACGATGGCCTGTTCCCGCAGGGCCTCCAGCACCTCCGGCTTGTGACGCATCCAGAGATCTTGCTTGCCCTTGGCTTCAGTGCAGGCAGCAAGCAGCCACCCGGTGCTCAAGGGGATGGTCGTTTCGCGTAACCGTTCGGCGTTAAGGGTCGGCATCGCCCTTCTCCCAGTTCCAGTAGCCCAATAATAGCCCTTTGATCCGCGAGTAGCCAATTCGAGCCCCAGCGATCTCGCATGCCGTTGTCGATTCGCTGCCAGCTTCGGTGGTCGTTACGTGCAGCACTCATCAGTTACGAGCCGGTGGGCAATCGCCCGCTTTCGAAGTCGGCCCCACTCACCGATGGATGGTCTTGCGTTATTCCTGATGTAAACTCGGGATGTCGCCCGGAACGGTGAGCTAGGCGGTACGCGCCCCGCCCGAGGTAGGTCCACGTGCGAGGACGTGGGTCACGGGGTCTTTCATGGCGGTCGGACTGGAAACCCCCAAGAGTGCGAGCCGGAGCAGGAGCGATGCGTCGTCAAATCGTTTGGGGCGACGATCCTTGCCGACGTGCGGCGAAGGAACACCGAAGCGGATAAGCCAATAGGAGAGTGACGATGCCGACCACGATCGAGCGGAGCGTCAAACACAAGGACGAACGAAGCCTGCGGGACCGCCTCTCCCGCCTCACATTCCCGGAAGCGTGCAAGCTGCTCGGCCCCGACGGATCGAAGCTGATCCGCACCGGCGGCGCGTACGAGATCGACATCCAGGAGGACGTTCGTTGGGCTGGCGATTTGTTCCGACTCCGGCTGAACGACGCCGTCGTCACGATCACGACGCAGGCGGAAGCGAGGAACCGGCTTCGCTGGAATTGCACGCGATGCTCGACCGCCTGTGAACACGTCGGCGCCGCGCTTTCGCTGATTCTCGAGGAGAAGACCGCGCTGGGTCTGGCCGCTCCCCCGACGGAGCGCAAACCCATGGAGTCGCTGACCGACGAGGAATTGGTTCGCGCCGCCGTCGATGAACGACGGAAGCGCGCCCGCGAGGAGCGAATGTCAATTCGGTCCGTCGACGCCGATCGACTGTGGACGGACTACGTGGTCACGAACACGGAATCAGGCAAGACGTACCGCGTTGCCCTTCGCGGCTGGGAAGCGGGCGAATCCTTTTGCTCTTGTCCTGATTTTCGCAAGAACACGCTCGGCGTCTGCAAGCACATTCTGCACGTACAACTCAAGGCGAAGGCCCGATTCCCCAAGACCGTCCGGCAACGACCTCACCGGCAAACGGAGTTCGCGGTCCACCTGCGACACGGATCCGAACTCGAATTGCGCCTGCTCACGCCCGCCAAGATCGAGCCGGCGGCCGAAGTGTGGATCCGACCGATCCGCGAACGGGTCATCACCGACGTGCGCGACCTCCTGAAACGGGTGACGAAACTCACGTCCTTGGGTCAAGAGGTAGCGGTGTACCCGGACGCCGAGGAGTACATCAAACGGCGACTTTTCCAAACCGATATCAACTCGAAGGTCACGGAGATTCGCCGCGACCCGCGGACACACCCGCTGCGAAAGGAGCTCCTGAAAGTGGAGCTCCTGCCGTACCAGTTGGACGGCGTCGCCTTCGCAGTCGGCGCCGCCCGCGCGATCCTCGCCGACGAGATGGGACTCGGGAAAACGATCCAGGGGATCGGCGTGGCCGAGATGCTGGCGCGAGAGGCGGGGATTACCAAAGTGCTGATCGTCTGCCCGGCGTCGTTGAAATCCCAATGGCGAAGTGAAATCAATCGGTTCGCGGACCGCGACTGTCAGCTCGTCGCCGGAAGCGCCGAGGAGCGCGTCCGCCAATATAAGAACGAGTGCTTCTTCACCGTCTGCAACTATGAACAGGTTCTGCGGGACATTCTGGCCATCGAACAAGCCTCGTGGGATCTGATCATTCTGGACGAGGGGCAGCGAATCAAGAATTGGGAGGCAAAAACCAGCCGCGTCATCAAGGGATTGAAATCGCCGTTCGCGCTGGTTCTCACCGGAACGCCGCTGGAGAACCGCCTCGACGACCTTTTTTCCATCGTCGAGTTCATTGACGATCGTCGCTTGGGCCCTGCCTTTCGATTCTTCAACCGCCATCGCATCGTCGATGAGAAGGGCAAGGTGCTGGGCTACAAGAGCCTCCAAGAGCTTCGGGACCGACTGAAACCGATTCTGCTCCGTCGAACGCGCGCTTCCGTGGCGTTGGATCTGCCACCCCGCACAACGGAGATCATCCGCATTGCCCCGACGGAGGAACAGCTCGAAATCCATCGGGCAAACATGATGATCGTCAGCCAGATCGTTCGGAAGAAGTTCATCTCTGAGATGGATCTGCTTCGGCTTCGCAAGGCCCTGCTGATGTGCCGGATGGCCGCGGACAGCACGTTCCTGGTCGACAAACAGAAGCCGGGGCACTCCAGCAAGCTGGAGGCGATGGACGATCTGTTTGAGACACTGTTTCAGAACAAGCAGTGCAAGGTCCTCCTGTTTTCGGAGTGGACGACCATGCTGGACTTGATCGAACCGTTGATCAAGGAGCGCGAACTTGCCTACGTTCGCCTCGATGGGTCTGTGCCTCAGAAGCAGCGACAGGCGCTGGTGCACCAATTCCAAACCGACCCCAAATGCCGGTTGTTCATCACCACCAACGCCGGTTCAACCGGGCTCAACCTTCAGGCGGCCAATACGGTCATCAATGTCGATCTCCCCTGGAACCCGGCGGTCCTCGAACAGCGCATCGCTCGGGCACACCGCATGGGTCAACGTCAACCTGTTCAGGCATACGTCCTGGTCGCTGAGCAGACGATCGAGGAAAGCCTGTTGAGCACGTTGTCGGCCAAGCGCGATTTGGCCATCGCCGCGCTGGATCCGGACGCCGAAACGGATCAGGTCGACTTGGTCGGCGGAAGCGAGGAACTCAAGCGTCGACTCGAAATCTTGTTAGGCGAGAAACCCGCGGCGCCCATCGACAACTCCGCGCAAATCAGCGCGGCGGACGAGGCAGAACGGCTCGCACGCAAGGAACGGATGTCGCTTGCGGGAGGCCGTTTGCTCAGCGCCGCCGTCTTCTGGTTTGGAGAAATGTTCCAAGCCCCGGAACCTACGCACGAAACGGGCCGACTGGTACAGGACTTGGCGTCGCGTCTCGGCGACTGCCTGGATCGCGATTCGCACGGCCGTCCACGACTTACTTTCACGCTACCGGATGATTCCGCCATGTCCGCACTGTCGAGCATCCTCGCGCGGATTCTCACCCACGCGGAATGAGCATCGCCTGCCATCGCCTTGGATTCCATCAGAAGCGTCAGAAGATAATCTGCGATTGACCAGATGCAGGCGGGGGGATTGTCCGCTGCCGCCTTCAATGGCAACCGCGTTTTCGCCTCAGAAACGCAGTTCGTACGGCAAACTTGGCCTGTGAATTGTGCCAGTGTTCCCGGAAAAGTACCCGTAATACGGATTTGGCTGCCATAAGTCCTTATCAAATAAGACATTTGCATTGGAGGCGGGGGGAATCGAACCCAAAAGACAACCCGCAAAACAAGCCAATACGCCGCATAACGCCCCTCCCCCCATCAGAGAGGGGACACCAATGGACACCAGGGTACTCCGAAGGACACAGAAAGACAAAGAAATTTTGCGAATTGCGCACCAACTCCGCACCGACACGGGCGTTCGCAAGAGGCGATGTTTTCCTCGGTTGAGTCATTCCAGGAGTCCAACCAGCATGAACCGAATCAATGTGCCGCTCGTGCGAACCGCCGAACCCGGCAGCCCTTGGGTCGTTCCGCCACAGTCGGTCAATCACCCCTTCAACATCACCAACTCCGTTGGTGAAGCGAGTTCCAGGACAGGACTTCGACATCGGACCGTTTCTGGCCGGCCTCGCCGCCGAACACCACGACGCGGCTTGTTTCTGCGGCATTCGTGAGAGCCGTAGTTACCTGCTGGCCCGCGTTCACGAGTTCCTGGGTGGCTGTCTGCCCAGCCTTGGCTTCCACCACGGTGAGCCTGCGCCCTTCCTCGATGACGATGTCGGCCTCGAGACCCTGTCGATCGCGGTAGAAATACAAACCGGCGTGTTCGCCTCGATTGAGCCGATGCTTGAGAATCTCCGAAAGGACCCACGTTTCGAAGATGGGACCGCGCAGAGGGTGCAGGCCAAGCTGCGCTGGTTCGCGGATTCCTAGCAGCCAACACACCAGGCCCGTATCGTAAAAATGCAGTTTCGATGCCTTAACTAGGCGCTTGCCGATGTTTCCAAAGTACGGCTGCAGTCGAAACGCGATAAACGTGGCTTCGAGAATCGATAGCCATGCCTTGGCAGTCGGTTGCGAGATGCCCGCGTCAAGCGCCAGCGACGAGAGGTTTAGAAGTTGCGCAGTCCGGCTCGCGCACAATTGCACGAACCGTTGGAAGACGGCAAGGTCGCCGATGTTCGAGACGAGACGAACGTCGCGCTCCACGTAGGTGCGAATGTACGAACCTAGCCATTCACTCGGCTCAAGCCGTTCATCGAGGATGCGCGGGTAGCCGCCGGTGAACATCGTCTCATCCAGCGATTTGGGATGTCGACCAAAGCGAAGCGATTCGCTCCGCGCCAATGGCAGCAGATGAAGGATGGCGGTTCGGCCTGCAAGCGATTGGCTGACAGATTCCATCATGGTCAGGCTCTGCGAACCGGTGAGGATCCAGCGCCCACGCTGAGGGTTGTCATCGATGATTTGCTGCAAGTACGAAGTCAGGTCGGGAACGCGTTGAATCTCATCGATGATGGCCCCTTTCTCGAATTGGGCCAAGAATCTGCGCGGGTCCGTTGCGGCGAAAGCCCGAACATCGGGGGCTTCCAGGTTGGCGTAGGCCAGTTTAGGGAAAACCATGCGGCACAACGTGGACTTCCCGCTCTGACGGGGGCCGGTCAGCGTTACCGCCGGAAAGCATCTTGCCGCGGCGCGGAGGCTTGGGGCTAGGTCTCGTTCGATCATGGCTGGAAGCATATATCCGCAGGTCGGCTAATTCAAGATTGTACTTTGAATCAGCCCGAACGACTTTCTAGCGGCCCGTCCCGGGCTCGGCAGCGTGCCACCAGGCCCGGCTCGCGGACTCGCCAGGCGGTCGCCGACTCGCGTTAGTCACCCAGGGGGTGGATCTGTTGCGCCTGGGCCTCCGCCCAGGCCAGCCAATCGTCGAGCGTCTGGCCTTCGCGCCGCTGGTCATCCGGCACTCGACCGAACCGCCGCACTTCGTCTATGTAGCCCGTCACGATGCGGTACTCGCGCAGGGCTGCGGCGGCTTTGTAAAGCGCCTCCACGCGCCGCTTTTCCTCAGCAATCGCTTGCTGGTGTTCCCATTCGCGCCGGCGCTCCGCCTCCTCCGCTTCACGTTTTTTCCGCGCCTGAC
>CAKKSJ010000185.1 GCA_919902965.1 Burkholderiales bacterium | reverse complement strand
GAAAATATTATGGCACTACAAAACGATTTGCCGAATCACCTGCAAAAGAATCCGGCACTTACGTTCACCGACCCGGGTCTTTCGGGCAAATCATGTTAAAGATGGGTTAGCACCCGCGCAAGAATGAAATCACAGCTCTGGGTCTGATTCCGACAGATAGAGCCTAACCACGCCAAACACGAATATGCCTGAGATACAGACATCAAGCCATTCGGCGGGCTACTCTGCGGTTTGACGCCTTGTAGGACCTTCGCCATCGCAGCCGGCATCACCGGGTCGAAAGCACCGCGGTTCTGCGGGCGGCAAAGGCCCTCCGGAGCCCAACTCAGGACGCCCGCCAGTTTCGTCTCGATGATGCGCTGGGCGAGAAGCGGGTCGCGGTCTTCTTCCTCAATTTGAACATCTAAGGGTACGATATCCCAGCGCCGCCAAAACCCGATGCCGTGGTCTGTCCCGGCCGGCAGGTGGTTTCCCAGGGCTACCCACTTTTCGCGCACGTCGATGCTCACCGGGTCCCTGCGCTTTTTCTCGATTCGTACCCGCTCGCCGGCTATGAGGGATTATAAAACCTGCTCGTTAACCCGGATTCGATGGATCTCGTCCGCGTAGATGAGGCTTGCGGCGATTGGCACGGAAAGCTTGAAACCCTCCAATGCGTCAAGTTTCACTGCAGCGATGCCGCCATGGAGCGCCTGCAACAATGTTGACGACCACTCCTTTCCAATTCGCGCCCGCCCTGGTATAGACCGCAGTCGATAAGGATTCGGTGGCCGCCACATTCGACCAGGTGGCAAGATCCGGTGACGCCACGATCGCTACCATCGAACGATAATTTCATACGTCCTCCGTCCTAAGCAAGGAATCAGTAGTGCAGTATCACTTGGGAATCTCCAGGGGCCAAGGGTTAGCGAAGATGGAGTTCCGAGTCATGGTTTCTTTGGCTTGATTTATTGAAGTGTTTAAGCCGCCCACGAGCGGAAGGGTACTGTAACCCCAGAACCCGTGCAGCGTGAGTGCTACAGGCAAGTCGTTCTTTTTGATTTCCTGGACGGCGCAGAACTTGACTTCGCCCATCCTGCGGGGCTTTTTTTCGTCCGTGTTGTACACTTCAGGAGCTTTATCATCTGCCGTAATCACACCATGGACAAAACTCCGCGTCGCTACCCGGTTATCTGCGAGATTGATGGAAGGACGCACCGGGGAACCTACTGGATCGCCGGAAAGATCATGACCGTCTCCACCGGCATGGGCAGCAAGAGCAGACAGGTTGGCTCGATGCCGGCGGAAGTCCTGGCTCAAGAACTGCTCCGGGAATTGGCGAAGGAAGGCAAAGCATAATGCATTGTAATAGCGTGAGTGGTAGCAGATCGCATATTGCCCTTTCCGATTCGCACGGGCGTCTGTCGGCGGCAATCTCGATTAGCTCTTCCTGTTTTTGATCTCCTCCCGTAGCCGTTCCAGTTCCAGGCGCCTGGCTGCGGCTGTCCCCCACTTCGGGGGATTCGCCGCCTGAGGCTGCTTCGGCGCGAGCAACTGCGCGCGTCGTTGTTCCATCGCTATGCGTACGTCCGCTTTCCGCTGCTCGCGCACTTGGTCTTCCGCCTGCGCTCGTGCCACGGCGCGCTCGGCGGCAATCGGGATCGAAACGCATGGCAGGCCCGCTGTAACCAGGTATCGGTTCAGGGAATCCCAGACGGAATCCCAGCTCGATATCTTGGCAAACTCGGCTATGAAGGGCAGATTCAGAGCATGGTAGATCGGCATCCAGGTTTCGTCTTCTCCTTGACGCCTGCGGACTGAAAGCTTCGGGTTGAACTGATACCAGCCTTGGGCCACGCGCATGAAGAGCGCCCGGTTGTAGGCGTAGTCGCGTTCAACCTCGTTTCTCGCCAGCACGCCGGACAGATGCTGGCGTTTTTTGCGTTCGGGGCGCACCAGGTTGGCGGGCAGATATTGCCAGGCTTCCAGAATGGTCTGGGTCTCGAATGCGCCGTTGGCCTTGCGCTGCCAGTGGGTGAAGCGCGACTTGAACAGGACCCACAACGTCTGGAAGAGAAAGTATTCGGACAGATGCCGGTCGATGCGCACAAGTCGATCACCGGTATTGACGTCAATGCTGGCCGGGGCGAGGTGTTCGTAGAGTGTGGCAACCGGGCCGCAGGCGAATTTCGCATCGCGGAACGCTTCACGCAAGGCCCAGTGCAGGGCGTTGTAGCCAAAGTCATCGACGGCCTCGCGGTCGGCACCGCGCTCCAGCAAGACTTCCACCAGCGGCACGTTGCCGGCCGCGGCGGCGGCCATCAGCGGCGTCTGGTTCATCGGCAGACGATGCTCGATGCCGTGCTGGTCGCATTGTTTCAGGATGTTCTTGAAATGGTGAGCGAAGTAGGGGACGTAGCTCTTGCGTCCCAGGGTCATGCGCTGCTGCGCAAAGCTCTTCGCCTGTTCGAATTTCGCCTCTGTTAGCAACCATTCAGCGAGTTGCGGTTGATCAAAACAGGTGGCGTACTCGTAAAGCTGCTGCTTCATCTTGCCGCCGGGTGCTTGTTCGCGAAACACTTTGAGCAGCAGTTCATTAATCCTCGTTTTGCTGAACACCGGCCAGGGCACCGGCGTCTGTTTCAGGATGGTGCGGCGGATGGCTTCAGCCTGCTCCTGCTTGCCCTGAAGTTCGAGCTTGCGCGCTTCTTTCTGCCAGTCCTCAAGAGTGGATTGTTTCGCTGCCACCTGAACCTGACTGAGGGCCATGTCGAGCAGTCCAAAGAGCGGATGCCCGGTGTCCGACTCGATGACGTAGATATTCCTGATCGCGCGCGTTAGCGCCACATAGAGGGCATTGACGAAGAATTTGTAGACCTCCAGCGACTTGTCGCTCTTGTCCTTCGCGCGCCGGTAATCCAGCGTCTCAACATCCAGATCGGCCTTGGCGACCCCTTCGACAATGTCGCTGAACTCGGCGCGGTGATCAGAGATAAAGCGGTAGAGAACGATGTTCTCGTATTCGAGGCCCTTGGCTTCATGAATGGAGAATAGCAAGGGCGTGGCGAAGTGCCTTCTCGCTTCCGCCTTGTCTTCGTCGCGCATCACCAGCACCGCGAACTGGGTGGACTGGCGAATCTTCTGGTCGAGCTCGCGTTTGGTGGCGTCCTTGTCCGGCATCAGCGCGACTTGCCCGCCGTCGTTATCGGCACCCCCTCCCCCGATCGCCTGCACCAAAAAGTTGCTTTCCCGGTCGATCGAGCCGAAGCGCCGCTGCTTGATTTTCAGCAGCTGGTTGGCAACGCGCGTGGCCTCCAGTCCATTGCGGAAATTGGTCGTGAGCACGCGCAGTTCCTGCCGCTCGGCGAGCTTGGGGTCTTTCCAGAACAGGCTCTTGATCTGACTCCATGAGAAAAAGTTGGGATGGACGATCTGGTTCGAGTCCCCGCAGAGGAGGAAATGACCGGGCCGTCTCAAGGTCTTCAACACCAGAGCAAGTTGAATGGACGTGATGTCCTGCACCTCGTCGACGACGACGAAATCGTAACGTGGTGCGGCCCGGGCCAGCCAATCCTGGGCGATCAGATTCAGGTCGAACAGCCGGGCTTCGGCGAGCCAAGCCCGGTATTTGTCGAAAACGTCATAGAGGGCGTCGCGCCGCTCAGCGGGGAAAATGGACTGACGCACACCCAGCGCCCGGTACTCTTCGCGCGACAGCACACCGGCGGCCCCGGCGGCAATCACGCCGCGAATCTCCTCGAAAGCCTGGTGGCCGTCGATGTCCCTGAATGCCTGGCGCATGCGCGCGAACCAGCCGGAAAAATCGCGCCAGCTGGCTTCGCGCCCCGCCGGAACATGGATGGATTCGACGAATTCCCGGTAGGACAGGAAAACAGCCTCCTGAGCCGGATGCTCAAAGCCGTTGGCATAGTAGAGATCGCGCGCGTTCTGTGCCAGGAAAGCGGAGTGCGTGACGTAGAGCACTTCGCCTTCGGCGTGCTTGAGTTTTTCAAGTGTCAGTGCGGTCTTGCCGCTGCCCGCGCTGCCAATAACGATGAGCGGCGGCGGCTGGCGGTAAATGGCTTCCTGGGCATCGTCGAAGGAGATGGGCTTGTCCAGCAAGTGAACCGCAGTGCGCTCGGGGTGCAGGTAGCGCACCGGCTGCGCGTCACGCATCGCCTCGGCGGCAACGCAGTCGGGAATGCGGGCTTCGTCAATGGCCGCGCCGCGCAGGAAGCGCGACTTGTCGTAGTCGTGGTTACTGATGACCTCCAACATCAGGACGCACACCTCGTCGCCGTGGCGTACCAGCGAAAACAGCAGGCGGTCGGCATCGTTCAGCTTGGCGCGATAGAACTTGCCGTGGCTGAGATTGGTGAGCTTCTTGACCTGGGCGGAGTGGAAGTCGTCGCGGGCGATGGCCTCCGCCACGCGGCGATAGGCTGCCTTGACGCGCGAGGTATCGAGGCCGATGAATTCGAGAATCTTCATGGGGTATGGGCGAAGGGCGAGGGTAGAATTCTCTCACGGGTGCCGGTCCCGACCGGCGGCGCTTCGGTGGCGAATTTGTAAATTCTAGTCCGAATAGCCCGTGTCGCGGTCTTGCGGGAATTCCAAGCTGCTCACGATTTTAGGAACACTGGAATACCGGCGTACTGCTGGAAGGTGATCATGAGTCGACTCGATACATCAATCGAGGACTTCAGGCAGAACCCGGCAACGTATTGCCCGGACCTCTTGGGCTGCAGAGCCGTGAAATGCCTATGATCGAGCGGCGGGAACTGGATGCCCTCTGGGTGCGACTGAGAAAAGCCTACCGGTAGCCGGTTTGCCAGTGTCCGCATAATGCACTGCAGGGGCCAATGCCTGTCCGCCAGACGATGTCGGTGGGGTCCCTGGGTACTGCGCTTCGTCGCCGCCCTCCTCGACGCAAAGCACCCGGATCACGACGAAATGCTCCAATGGTGCAGCGGGCGCTTCGACCCCTACCAATTCGATATTGATGGCATCAATGCCCAACTCAAGCGCGTCAGTTCGTGCGCTTCGACTTCGAAACCTTGCAGGGGCGACGCGGCAGCGCCTCTGGACGCGTTCTACAGCAATTTCGTCAAACGGGCCTACGTGGAGGCCGATATCGACACCATCAGCACCATCCGCAGGTTGGCGGCGGAGGCCGATGCGCCCGGCTGAAGCGCGTCCGCGGCGAGTGCCGGCGCGCCGGGGGGGCGAGCGCGCAGCGGGCTCAGGCCGTGAATCTCACCGCTCGATTGCGGCCCTGCTCCTTGGCGGTGTACATGGCGCGATCGGCGCGCCCCTGAATGGCGTCGATGCTGCGGCCGTCCTCGGGGTAGCACGCGAGGCCGATGCTGACGCTGGTGTCGATGCGCTTGCCCTCGAACTCGAGCGGCGTGCTCGCCACCGACTTGATAATCCGCTCTGCCACCTCCAGCGCCTTGGCCGCTGGCGCTTCCGGCAGCAGCGCCACAAATTCGTCTCCGCCGTAGCGCGCCAGCACGTCGGTATGGCGCAGTTCGGTCTCGACGCATTTGGCCACCTGTTTCAGCAGCTGGTTCCCGGCCTCGTGACCGTGACGGTCGTTGACCGTCTTGAGATTGTCCGAGTCGATCATCAGCAGGCTGACGGGACGGTTGTAGCGCACCGATTGGTCGAACAAGCGGCCGGCGACGATGGCGAAGCCGCGCATGTTGTAGATGCGGGTGAGATCATCGGTTTCCGACAGCAGCCGCGCCCGGTTCAAGCCGAAACGGATGTCGGCGGAAAACATGGTGGTGATATAGGCGACGAGAAGCATCGGCGCAAGCTGCGCCACCAGCCCGCCGACGTAAGCGAGCGAAAACAGACCTGCTGCGGGGGTGATTCCGCCGAGCAGCACGAAGCAGGCGCTGATCAGCGCCATTTCGAACATGGTTGTGGCTTTGCCCAGCGTGAGCGCGCTGGTGATGATGACGAGCAGGTAGGTGTTGAGCAAAGGGCTGGCGAGCCTGCCCGTGTAGTACAGCACCCAGGTGATGAACAGCACCATCGCAAACGTTTCGATGGCGATTTTCCATTTCGATTCTGGCTTGTAGAAATTGGTGTAGCGAAAGCCCAGGACGAAAGCGGCATAGAAGAACAGCCCCGCGGAAATCGCCGCCCGGTCGGCGGCAGGAGGTCCGTCGAACACCTGGTACAGCAGCACCAGAATCAGCAGCAGCCACTCGATTTCGGCGACGGTGCGCGATATTCCGCGCAGCTCCTCCTGCTCCACGCTCAGGGTTTCAGCGGGTTTAGAGTACACGCACTTCCCTTTTTCACGTGCAGACTGCGTCTGCGCTTTTTGCGCTGACATGATCATTATGCCCTCACCGGCTGTCGGTTCCGCGTCGGGACATGCGGTTCACGCTTCGGCTTTCTCCTCCCGCCAGAAGTCGAGTTTCTCCGGCACCACCTGGTCCGAGTAGATGAAAACCAGCGCGTCGCTCGACGCCGTGTGCTCGTGCGCGGCCCAGCTCGGCGCGACGACGATGTCGTGCGGACCCCAGTCGAACGTGGCGGTGGCGAATACTGTCCCTAGTGCAATGGTACGCTTTTAATTGGGCGGACCGGCCGCCGCACATTACGCAACCCCGTATTGTTTTTTTGGAAGCGGCTCGGAAAGACGAAAGCCGTTTCTGCCCGAGGCCTTGGCGCTGTACATGGCGGTATCGGCGCATTTGAGCAAGGCATCCATGTCTTTCGCGTCGTGTGGATACAGGCTGATGCCGATGCTCAGCGTCACGCGTTGACTGCGGCCCCGCAGCTCGTAGTCGCCGCAGCAGGTCTCGAGCAAGTTCTCAACCGTCCCGATTGCAAGCGACGTGTCGGCGATCTGCTCGAGGATGATCACAAACTCGTCCCCGCCCAGGCGCGCAACAGTGTCGGTTTTGCGCAGACATTTTTGCAGGCGGACGGCAAGCTGGCGCAGTAGTTCGTCGCCGGCGTCGTGTCCGAAGGTGTCGTTGATGCGCTTGAAGTGGTCGATATCGATGTAGAGCAGGGCCAGGCCGCCGCGATTGCGTTGCGCCGCGGCCATGGCTCTGGATAGGCGGTCGACGAACAGGTTACGGTTGGGCAGGCCGGTCAGGTTGTCGTAGAATGCCAGCTTGTTCAGCACCTGCGTCAGCTTGAGCGCGCCGATGTCCTGCAAAAAATGGATGAAATGGGTGATGTGTCCGGAATTGTCGTGCAGCGGACACGCCAGTTCGAGTGCATGGCGGATTTCATCCGTTCCGGCCTTAAACTCAGTCTCCCCTTGCCAGGATTCGCCGGTCAGCAGCATTTTCCTGACGATCCGCTCCGGGAATGCGTCGCTTCCCGA
>CAKKSJ010000184.1 GCA_919902965.1 Burkholderiales bacterium | reverse complement strand
CTGATGCCGAATGCATAGCATACGAACGCTACCCCAACGAGGTCGATAACACGGCTCCGCGAGGGTGGGTTATCATCCATTCGCCGGCCCCGTGCCGCTCCGATAGGTATCTGAAAGGACATTCCGGCCATGGCCGATTGCTGCGAAGACAAGGCGTGCGCGATTGAAGCGCTGCAGGGGCGCCAGAGTTCGACCCTGAAGCTGGTTCTGGCGATCAACGCAGTCATGTTCGTGGTAGAACTCGCGGCGGGTCTGATCGCCGGTTCCACCGCCCTGCTGTCCGATTCCCTGGACAATCTGGGCGACGCGCTGACCTACGGCCTCAGCCTGTACGCGGTCGCGCGCGGGGCGCGCGCCAAGGCGAAAGTGGCTTTGGTGAAAGGCGGCCTGATCCTCGCCGCCGGCCTGTTCGTCCTGGGCCAGGTCGCCTACCGGATAGCCTATCCCACTATTCCGACATTCGAGACCATGGGCGCGATCAGCCTGCTGGCGCTGCTCGCCAACGGCGTCTGCCTCGCGCTGCTGTGGAAACACCGCGCCGAAGACGTCAACATGTCCTCGGTGTGGGAGTGCTCGAGGAACGATATCGCATCCAATGTTTCGGTGTTCGTCGCGGCGGGCGGGGTCTGGCTCACCCGTTCGGGCTGGCCCGATGTGCTGGTCGGGCTGCTGCTGGCGCTGCTGTTCCTGCGCTCGGCGGCGCGCGTATTGCGCAATGCGCTCAGCGAACTCAAGCGCCCCGCCGGCGCCGCGGCGGAAACCCGCTTCATCACGCCGCAACGGCGTTGACGGCCGGTCCCCGCCGCCGGGATTTAGACTCGAAGCTTCAACCTCAGCTGGCAGCGGCGCAGCTTTCCTTCACCCCCAGCTTCTTCAGCATCCAGCCCAGCGGGCACGCCTTGGTGAGGCCGAACTGGAACAGATTGGCGCCGACGAAAGCCGTGAACCACAGCCAGTAGCTGCTGTGAAAAACCGGGCTCGCCGGCACGCCCAGGGCGAGCGACAGCAGGATGAAAGTTCCCGCAAAAACGTGGATCAGATCGTTGACGGTCATGCTTGTGTTCCTTTCGGTCAGATGGTTTGGTTGAAAATTCAAATGGGTTCGGCAGTCGCGGGATTCAATCCCGCCGGCCGTGCCGGCCAGCGCTTCCAGTTGGCGGCGTAATACAGCACCGGGATCACCACCAGGGTGAGCACGGTGGAAACCAGGATGCCGAATATCAGCGATATCGCCAGGCCGTTGAAAATCGGATCATCGAGGATGAACAGCGCGCCCAGCATCGCCGCCAGGCCGGTCAGCACGATGGGCTTGGCGCGGGTCGCACCGGCATTGATCACGGCGTGCTCGAAGTCCGCGCCCGCTTCCATTTGCAGGTTAATGAAATCCACCAGCAGGATGGAATTGCGTACGATGATGCCGGCGAGCGCAATCATGCCAATCATGGAAGTCGCGGTGAACTGCGCGCCGAATAGCGCATGCCCGGGCATAACGCCGATAATGGTGAGCGGAATCGGCGCCATGATAATCAGCGGTACCAGGTAGGACTTGAACT
>CAKKSJ010000183.1 GCA_919902965.1 Burkholderiales bacterium | reverse complement strand
CAGGGCGCAAGCCCATTGAGCAATATCAATCCTTGGCCACCGCGCCGCCGCCTAATGTGGCATATTGCGGTCTGAGGCGGGCTGGCGCCAGCGCCAACGATGACTGGGAATGCATGAGCTACAAGAATGAACAAGAGATTGCGGTCGCGCCACCGGCGCAGGCCATCCCGAGCTACCTGCAGGAGACCTACTGGTGGGCCTACGTCCATCCGAACGCAGTCAGTTTTTTCGAGCGGCAGTGGCTGGTCAATCTGATCCTGTGGGGTAATTTCAATCGGCTGCGCGAGGCCGCGCTGGCCGAACTGGGTCGCGAAGTGCCGGGGCGCACGCTGCAGGTCGCCTGCGTCTATGGCAATTTTTCCGAACACCTTGCCGCGCGCGTGGCGCCGGGGGGCACGCTCGACATCGTCGACGTGCTGCCTATCCAGTTGCGCAATATGCGCGGGAAACTGCCGGCCTCGGCGCCGGTGACGCTGCACCAGCACGATTCGACCGCGCTTGGGTTCGGGGACGCGGTTTATGACCAGGCGGTGATTTTCTTTCTGCTGCACGAGCAGCCGGCCGCGGCGCGCCGGCAGACCTTGCGCGAGGCCGTGCGGGTAGTCAAACCCGGTGGCAAGCTGGTGCTGGTCGACTATCATCTGCCGCACCGCCTGCACCCGCTGCGCTACCTGTTCCGGCCGGTGCTGCGCGCGCTCGAACCATTTGCCCTGGACCTGTGGCAGCACAAAATCGCCGAATGGCTGCCCGAGAGCATCACGCCGGCGCAGATCAGCAAACAGACTTACTACGGCGGGCTGTACCAGAAGCTGGTCATCTCGGTTTAGCGCGGCAGCGTGCCTGTTCGCGAACTTGGCTTTTCGGCAAACTGATCGCACCAAGCTTGACCTTGATCAAACGCGGCGTACTAGCGGCGGGGCAGTTTATAGTATGATTCGCCGCAGTAGGCTGCGCTGCCAGGGCGTGGCCAGGCCCTAGACCCGCCTCACAAGGCTGGCGCAGGCGCGCCGAAGCGCGCCGCACAGGGCGCGGCACAGGCCGCGCGCCGCATAAAGACTCTAAAGCGCGTTCCCAAGGGAATATACGGAGAGCTATTGCATGAGCACAAGAATGGCAAGCGACGAGGTCACGGACGACATCGCCGCGATTGAAATGCATCGACAGGGAACCGAACAGGAGTCGGGCCTGGCGATGGCGTGCAGCGAGGCGCTGCGCAAATTGCACGCCCTGCTTGAGCAGGAGAAAGAAGCCCTGCGGGTGCAAGGCCCGGAATCGGTGCATGCGATCAACGTCGAAGTGGTGGCAAACGAAATCAAGCGCGTTCAATCCATGACCGGCGGAAGAAGCCAGGGCGCGCTGCCGAGGAATGCCCGGCCAAGAGCGCAGCAGTTGTCGCCGCGCCCGGAAAAACCGCACAATACCCCGCGCAATCGCGGCCGCAGGACCATGGGCCGAGCCGGTGGTCGCGGACGCGGCGGCGGTGGTGGTGGAGGTGCAGCCGGTGGTAGCGGCAACGGCGGCGGTTCCGGACCGCGTTAGCAAACACGCATGCGCGTGCCGATACTCCCCGGGAGTGCCCATGTCTGAGTCGATTATCCTGTGGCAAGCCGAGCACAGGCATTTCTCCCGGCTGCTCGATCTGCTCGAACGGCAGGTCGCGGCCTTCCATGTCGACGATCAGCCGAACTTCGAATTGATGCTCGATCTGGTCAGCTATCTGCGTTATTTCCCCGATCGTTACCACCATGCGCGCGAGGACGTGGCCTTCGGCCGCCTGGCCGAACGCGAGCCGCAGCTCAAGCCGGTGGTCGACCGGCTGCTGCAGGAGCACCGGGTGATCGCGGCTGCGGGCACGGAACTGCTCAAGTACCTGCAGCAGGTCGTAGACGATGTCGTGGTAGAGCGGGCTAAAGTGGAAGCCGCCGCCGCAACCTACCTGGTGTACTACCGCCGCCACCTGGCGCAGGAAGACCGCGACATCGTGTCGCGCGCCGAGCAATTGCTGACGCAGCAGGACTGGGACGCGGTCGCGGCGGCGGTTCCGCAGGGCGCCGATCCGCTGTTCGGCGAAGAGTCGGACGCGCGCTACCGCGAATTGCGCCGGCAGATCGCGTTGGAGTCGAAAGAGACCTGAACAGCGGGTCAATACGCGAGGTCGAAGGAGATCGAGGGCAAACTTGATTTTCAATTGACATATTACGCGCCACGTAATAACATTGGCCGATGATTAAATCCTTCAGGAACAAGGATATCGAGGCGTTGTTCAACGACATTCTCGTCCCGAAGTTTCGGGCTATCGAGCGGCCGGCGCGGCGCAAGCTGCTCTACCTTCATCGGGCCCGCGTCCTGCAGGATTTACAAGCGCCACCCGGCAATCAGCTGGAAGCCCTGACTGGCGATCGCAGAGGCCAGCACAGCATACGCGTCAATGACCAATGGCGAATTTGCTTTAGATGGGATGCGGGAAACGCATATGACGTTGAAATTGTCGACCACCACTAGGGAAAGCATAATGAGCGAAAAACTTCTTGCACCGATTCCGCCTGGAGAGATTCTTCTCGAGGATTTCATGCGGCCGCTCGGCCTCAGCATCAATGCGCTTGCGCGCGACACCGATGTTCCACCTAATCGTATCAGCGCTATAGTCAACGGCAAGCGAGCCATATCTGCCGATACGGCGCTACGCCTGGGCAAGTACTTCGGAGTATCGCCCTCGATCTGGCTGGACCTGCAGTCCGATTACGACTTGCGCGTGGCGCTGCGCACGACTTGGAGGCGGGTCGAGCCGCGCGTCAGGGCGCGAGCGGTGTGAGGGAAGGAAAGGTCTGGGCGTGCCCAAGATCTTTTGAGACAGGATAGGCGTACCTCTTATACCTGCTGGATCAGACCGCCATGTTGAAATGAAGCTCACCCCGACCAGTGCCGAAATCGAAGACCGGTCGGCCCGCGGGCGGGCCTCCTACACCTGGCTCAGTTCGACCATAACGGCGGCTCATCCATCAGCGCGATCTGCTCGCGCAGCTCCAGAATCCGATCCTGCCAATAGCGCTGCGTGTTGAACCAGGGGAAAGCGGCAGGGAAGGCCGGGTCGTCCCAGCGGCGCGCGATCCAGGCCGCGTAATGGATGAGGCGCAGGGTGCGCAGCGCCTCCACCAGATGCAGTTCGCGCGTATCGAATTCGTGGAAATCCTCGTAGCCGGCGAGCAGGTCGGCGAGCTGGCGCACCATGGCGGCACGCTCGCCCGATAGCAGCATCCACAGATCCTGTACCGCCGGACCCATGCGCGCGTCATCGAAGTCGACGAAATGCGGGCCGTGCGATTCAGCACCCTCGGTCCAGAGCACATTGCCGGCATGGCAGTCGCCGTGCAGCCTCAGGTTTCGTACCGCGCCTGCGCGCTCATAGCAGCGGCTCACGCCGGCCAGTGCCTGCGCCACCACGCTGGTCCAGGCCGTGGCCAGATCTGGTGGAATGAAGCCGTGGGCAAGCAGATAGTCACGCGGCTCAATGCCGAAGCTCATCTGATCCAGCGCCGGCCGTGCGCGGAACGGCGCGAGTGCGCCCACCGCGTGGATGCGGCCGATGAAGCGCCCCATCCATTCCAGGGTTTCGCGGTCCTCGAGTTCGGGCGCACGGCCGCCGCGCTTTGGATAGACAGCAAAGCGATAGCCGCCGTGGCTGTGCAGGGTCCTGCCGCCGCGGGCGAGCGGCGCAACGACCGGCAGTTCGCGCTCGGCGAGTTCCTGCACGAAGCTGTGCTCTTCGGCGATCTGCGCGTCGGTCCAGCGTTCGGGGCGGTAGAACTTCGCCACCACCAGCGCGGGCTCGTCCTCGAGCCAGATCTGATAAACGCGATTTTCGTAGCTGTTTAAACCGAGCAGGCGCCCGTCGCCGCGTAATTCCACGCTGTCGAGTGCGGCGAGCACGCATTCCGGCGTGAGCCCGGTGTAGGGTGCGCTCTTGGTGTCCATGCGGCCATTGTACGGTGTGCCGCTTCCCGCCGTTGCAGGGCTGCGGAATAGTGCTCAGGCCTTGCCGTTCTTCGGGATAAACGCGAGTGCGACGCCGTTGTTGCAGTAGCGCAGGCCGGTCGGCGGCGGGCCGTCGTCGAATAGATGGCCGTGGTGTCCGCCGCAGCGCGCGCAATGGTATTCGGTGCGCGGCAGGATCAGCTTGAAATCGCGGCTGGTGCCGAGAGCGCCGGGAATGCTGGTGAAAAAACTCGGCCAGCCGGTGCCGCTGTCGAATTTCATCGCCGAACTGAACAGCGGCAGGCGGCAGCCCGCGCATACGAACACGCCGGGGCGCTTCTCCTGGTCCAGCGGGCTGGTGCCGGGGGGCTCGGTACCCTCTTGCCTCAGCACCTTGTAGGCCGCGGGCGAGAGGCGTAGTTTCCATTCGGCGTCCGACAGCCTGAGCGGCGCGGCGCCGGCGGCCACGTCGGCGCCCTCGGCCAGCAGGGATTTCCAGCTTTTCTGCAATTCTTCCACGTTCCTCGCTCCTTTTGCGTAGGCCGGCGGCGCCAGCCATGACCCGGTGATCCCTGCAAGGGGTGTCAACGCCAGTATTCTGAGCCAGTTGCGCCTGTCCATATCCGTCTCCCGTGTACCTATCGAACTATACGCGAGGCGCCCGCGGTCGGCCGCTTCTCGCCTCGTCCCCGCGGAAAGCCGTGTAAAATCGCCAAAATCCCCGCGCGGTCGATCCCAATAGATGATTTCCCCTTCCGATAACTTAGTTGAAGTCACTGACCTCAAGTTCAATTACGGCGGGCGCGAAATCCTCAAAGGCCTTAGTCTGAAGGTTCCGCGCGGCAAGGTCGTCGCGATCCTCGGGGCGAGCGGCTGCGGGAAGTCCACCCTGCTGCGGCTGATCGGCGGGCAGGAGAAGCCGGCGCAGGGCTCAATCAGGGTCGATGGCGAACTGGTGCACGAGCTCGACACCGACGCGCTATACCAGTTGCGGCGCAAGATGGGCATGATGTTCCAGGCGGGCGGGCTGTTCACCGATTTGTCCGTATACGACAACATCGCGTTTCCCTTGCGCGAAAATTCGGACCTGCCTGAGGAACTGATACGCTCCCTGATCCTGATGAAATTGCATGTGGTCGGGCTGCGCGGAGCGCGCAAGCTCCTGCCTAGCGAACTTTCCGGCGGCATGGCACGCCGGGTCGCGCTCGCCCGCGCCATCGTGCATGACCCCATGCTGACGATGTACGATGAGCCGTTCGCCGGCCTGGACCCGATTTCGCTCAACGTCATTGCCGACCTGATCCGCCGTTTGAACGATGCGCTAGGCACCACTTCAATCATCGTTACCTACGACGTAAGCGAATCGCTCAAGCTGGTCGATTATCTGTATGTCATTTCCGACGGCGTCGTCGTCGGCGAGGGCACGCCGGAGGAGATGCTCGCATCCGTCCATCCCGTGGTTTCCCAGTTCGTGCACGCCGAGCCCGACGGTCCGATCGCCTTCCATTACCCCGCCCAGCCCATCGCGGAGCAGCTCGGCCTGAAATAGCCCGGCCCACAACACAAGTTTTACCGGCAGGAATTCCAATTATGGCGTGGCGACCGTGCGCAAACCCGTAGACGCGCTGGCGGTTTCGATGATGATCGTGCTGTGCATGTGCTGGGGCTACAACCAGGTCACGATCAAATACGCTGCCGCCGGCATTTCGCCGATCATGCAGGCAGGACTGCGCTCGATCATCGCCAGCAGTTTGCTGCTCATCTGGGCGCAGTTGCGCGGCATCCGCCTGTTCGGGCGTGACGGCACGCTTGCCGGCGGCGCCGTGGCGGGCGCGCTGTTCGCCGCCGAGTTCGTGTTCATCTACGTCGGTCTTGCCTACACCGCGGCCTCGCGCATGGCGGTGTTTCTTTACCTCGCGCCCTGTTTCACGGCGCTCGGCTTGCAGTGGTTGGTGCCGGGCGAGCGCCTGAACCTGAGCCAGTGGGCCGGTGTGCTGCTCGCTTTTTTGGGCGTGGCACTCGCGTTCGCCGACGGGTTCAGCACGGCCGCGGGTTCGACACTGATCGGCGATGCGTTCGGCGTCATCGCCGCGGCGCTTTGGGCGGCAACCACCGTGGTAATCCGTTCCACCAAGCTGGGCGCGGCCAGCGCCACCAAGACCCTGTTCTACCAGCTTGGCATTTCCGCGCTGGTGCTGCCCTTCGCGTCGATCCTCGCAGGCGAGCCCGGAATCATGACGCTCACGCCCAAGGTGGTGGCGAGCCTCGCCTACCAGAGCGTGATTGTCGCTTTCGCCAGTTATCTCGCCTGGTTCTGGCTGTTGACGCGCTATCTTGCCGGCAGGCTGGCAGTGTTCTCGTTTCTTACACCCTTGTTTGGCGTCGCCTTCGGCGTGATCTTCCTGTCCGAGCCGCTCTCCGCTTCCTTCCTGTCCGCGGCCTTGATGGTCGGCGCCGGAATCGTGCTGGTCAACCGAACGACGAAATAACCGGGGTAGGCAAGCATATCTCAAGCCAGCTGCACGCTGCGTGCGCGCGGTCTTTTCACCGGCTTGGCAGGCGAGCGCGCCTTGGTCTAAACTGCAGTTCGTTCTTTGTGGAGGAGGACATCATGCTACTGCGCGAAATTCTCAGAATAAAAGGCAAGTTGCTGATCGCCACCACGCCGGATGCGATGCTCAGCGACGGGGTCGGCGTCATGTCGGAGAAGGACATCGGTTCGCTGGTGGTGATGCAGCAGGGGCGTCTTGTGGGCATGCTGACTTTTCGCGAAGTTCTGCAGGCCGTGCATGAAAACAAGGGCTCGATTCAGGGCGTGCGCGTGGATGCAGTAATGGTGAAAAATCCGATGACCATAGGGCCGGGCGTCGAAGTGGACGAACTGCGCAGCGTGATGCTTACGCACCACATCCGCTACATGCCGGTGATGGAAGGCGATGAGCTGATTGGCGTGCTTTCGTTTCACGACGTGGCAAGGGCTGTGCTGGAGGAGCAGGCATTCGAGAACCGCATGCTCAAGGGCTATATCAAGGACTCGCCAACCTAGCCGGATCACTCTGAGAAGTTCGCGCAGACAATTTCTCGCCGCCGGCGCCAGCCTTTGCCTGGGCGCGGCCGGTCTCGCCGCCTGGCGCGCTTGGCCGGAGCAGGGCTTCCTCAACCCTTGCCGCGCCGGCTTGCCGGAGGCGCTGACCCGGCATGAACTGGTGCGCGCTGCCTGGGACGGACTGGACGCGGGCAAGGTGTGGGACAGCCACTGCCACCTCGCCGGCAACGGTGATTCCGGGAGCGGCATCCGTATCAACCCGGTGACCGAGGGACTGGGCGATCCCCTCGGCTATGCGCAGCGTCTTTTCTTCCTGAACGCGGCCTGCGCACAGGATGCGCCGGGTCAGGTGGATCGAAGCTATGTCGAACGCATGCGCGCATTGATGCGCGACCTGCCGCCCGGAACGAAGCTCTTGCTGCTTGCTTTCGACGCGGCGGTCAGCACGGCGGGTGCGGTGTCGTGGGAGCAGACCAGCCTCTACGTTCCCAATGCTTACGCCGCACAAATCGCGCGCTTGCATCCGCAAAGCTTCGAATGGGCGGCCTCGGTGCACCCGTATCGGCACGACAGCGTCGAGCGGCTGGAGGCGGCGGCAGGAAAGGGTGCGCGTGCGCTAAAGTGGCTGCCTGCGACCATGGGCATAGACCCGGCATCCAAGCGCTGCGATCCGTTTTACGACGCGCTCGCGCGGCTCGATCTGCCGCTGATCACGCACGCCGGGCTGGAGCGCGCGCTACGGGGAATGGACGCGCAGGACCTGGGCAATCCGCTGCGCTTGCGGCGCGCGCTCGATCACGGCGTGCGCGTGGTCGTGGCGCACTGCGCATCCATGGGCCAGGACCGCGATACCGACCGCGGTGCGAACGGTCCGTTGATCGACGCTTTCGAGCTGTTCGCGCGCTTGATGGACGAGCCGCGCTATGCGGGCCGGCTCTATGGCGACATTTCCGCGATGACGCAAAGCGCGCGCGCCGGCGCGGCGCTTGCACGGGTGATCGAGCGCGAGGACTGGCACGCGCGACTGCTGAATGGTTCGGACTATCCGCTGCCGGGCGTATTTCCGCTGTACTCGGTGGCGTACCTGGTGGAGCAAGGCTACATCGAGAAAAGCGCGGCGCCCGTGTTCATGGGATTGCGCGAACATAGTCCGTTGCTGTTCGACTTCGTGCTCAAGCGCAGCCTGCGCCTGGGCGGCAAGCGACTGGCGGCGGGAATATTCGAGACGCGCGTATTCTTTGACAAGCGCGCGGTCCTGTCGAAGTAGGCAGGCGCACTTCTACAGGCTGCCGTTTCTACTTGTTGCGTGAGGGATAGCTCGCGCCCATGCCCGCGCGCACGTCGGCCTGAGCGTCGCAGTCGGTCAAGCGGAAACTATCGGTATGTTAAACTCGACTCGGCCTATCCGCGAGCGAAAATGATGTCCGGCAACACCCTGGGAAAACTGTTCTGCGTGACCTCCTTCGGCGAATCGCACGGCCCCGCCTATGGTTGTGTGGTGGACGGCTGCCCGCCCGGATTGGAGCTTTGCGAAGCGGACATCCAGAAAGAACTCGATCGCAGGAAACCCGGCACTTCGCGCCATGTGACGCAGCGGCGCGAGACCGACCGCGTGGAAATCCTTTCCGGCGTGTTCGAAGGGCGGACCACCGGCACCGCCATCGGATTGCTGGTGCGCAACGAAGACCAGAAGAGCAAGGACTACGGCAATATCGCCGAGAGCTTCAGGCCCGGGCACGCCGACTATACCTACTGGCAGAAATACGGCATACGCGACTACCGCGGTGGCGGGCGGGCATCGGCGCGCGAGACCCTTGTGCGGGTCGCTGCCGGCGCGATTGCGAAGAAGTGGCTCAGAGAGAAATACGGCGTCACGGTGCGCGGTTACCTGTCGCAGCTGGGGCCGAACCTGATCGCGCTGGAAGACTGGAGCGCAGTCGAAAAAAATCCGTTCTTCGTGCCCGATATGGCGGCAGTGCCGGCGCTGGAAGCCTACATGGATGCGCTGCGCAAATCCGGCGATTCATGCGGCGCGAAAATCACCGTTGTCGCCGAGGGTGTTCCGGTGGGCTGGGGCGAACCGGTGTACGACCGGCTGGACGCCGACATCGCTTATGCCATGATGGGTATCAACGCGGTAAAGGGCGTGGAAATCGGCGCCGGCTTCGCCGCGATCGCCCAAAAAGGCAGCGAGCATTCCGACGAACTTACGCCGGACGGGTTCCTGTCAAATCATGCCGGGGGCGTCCTAGGCGGCATATCCACCGGACAGGACCTGCTGGTGAATCTGGCGATCAAGCCTACGTCGAGCATCCGTCTTGCGCGCCGCTCGATCAACAAGAAGGGCGAAGCGGTGAGCGTTGCGACCCATGGTCGCCACGATCCCTGTGTCGGTATTCGCGCCACGCCCATAGCCGAGGCAATGCTGGCCCTGGTGTTGGCCGATCATGCGCTCAGGCAGCGCGCGCAAAACGCCGATGTAAGTACGACTACGCCAAAAATTGCTGCGCGTGTATCGGCTTCGAGAATTGCGGCGAAGTACGCAACGAAATCCGTAGACGATCCGGATCCAGAGGAAGCTTAGAACCCGACGCAATCAGGGTGCGCGTTGCGGACTACTGTGTCGTGGTTGTCGTAGTGGTCGCGGCTGCGGCAGCCGGATTGTCGCTGGACGAAGAGGCTGCAACGGCAACCGCCGCAACCGCCACTGCGGCCGCGATCATGCCGGCGGTAATTCCGCCGGCCGCCGCTCCAGCTGCGCCACCGGCGCCGCCCGCACCGCCGGAACCACTGGATTGCGCAAATGCGCCAGTCGCAAGGAACAGCGATGTTGCCAGAACTGCAAATGCTTTTTTCATTTTCCGCTCCCGACCAACATTGAAAATCACTTAGCCGGCCACCACCTATGTGCCGACGCCAAGACTGATAGTAAACGCTGCCGACCGGCAATAGAATTGGCCAAACGGACTAGTTGGAGCTGCTGAAAACGCTTCGACCTAGATCAAATGGACTAGTCTCGCGTGTCCTAGTCGCCGGCAACAGGAATCTGAAGGCTAGGGGGCTGTTGACATTCACCGCATGAGACGCGTTGCCTCCAAATGCGGATGACTGCAAGGCGCGCGACGCCCCGAAGGAAGTCCTCCTGGGGGACGAAGCCAAGGGTGGGCTCCCTTGGCGAGGAGCGCAACGCCGCAGGCGCCGCA
>CAKKSJ010000182.1 GCA_919902965.1 Burkholderiales bacterium | reverse complement strand
CGCCAACCGCGCCTATCCGGAGTTGGGCGGGCATATTGCCAGCTACGCCTCTGCGGCCGACCTGTTCGAGGTCGGGTTTAATCATTTTTTCCGCGCCGGGCAGGCCGGGGAACACAAGGGAGCCGAGGGTGGCGATCTGGTCTATTTCCAGCCGCACTCCGCGACCGGCGTCTACTCGCGCGCGTTTCTCGAAGGGCGCCTGAGCGAAGCGCAGCTCGCGCACTACCGGCGCGAAACAGGCGCTGACGGCGACCAGGGACAGGCGGCGAGCGCAAACGCGTCCGCAATCCCGGTGCACAAAGGCCGGGGCCTGTCCTCCTATCCCCACCCCTGGTTGATGCCCGATTTCTGGCAGTTTCCCACCGGCTCCATGGGTATGGGGCCAATCCAGGCAATCTACCAGGCGCGCTTCATGAAATATCTGGCTGGCCGGGGCATACTCGACACCACAGCGCGCAAGGTCTGGGCCTTCGTCGGCGACGGCGAAATGGACGAACCCGAGTCGCTTGCAGGATTGTCGCTGGCTGCACGCGAAGGACTGGACAATCTGATCCTGGTGGTTAACTGTAATCTGCAGCGGCTCGACGGACCGGTGCGCGGCAACGGCTCGGTGATCCAGGAGCTGGAGGGTTTGTACGCAGGCGCCGGCTGGAACGTGGTGAAGTTGCTGTGGGGCTCGGACTGGGATTCGCTGTTTGTGCGCGACGACGACGGCATGCTGCTGCAGCGCCTGCATGAAACCGTGGACGGTGAATTCCAGACTTACGCTGCGACCGACGGCCGCTTCAACCGCGAACACTTTTTCAATAAGTATCCGGAATTGCAGGCGCTGGTCGCGCACATGTCGGACGAAGACATCGATCGCCTGCGCCGCGGCGGCCACGACCCGGTGAAGATTTACGCTGCGTATCACACCGCCATGCAGCACCGCGGCCAGCCCACGGTGATTCTCGCCCAGACCAAGAAGGGCTATGGCATGGGGCACTGGGGCCAGGGCAAGATGAGCACGCACCAGCAGAAAAAGCTCGATATCGAAGCCTTGCGCGCGTTTCGCGAGCGTTTTGCGCTGCCCTTATCGGACGAGGATATCGAGCAGGTGCGCTTTTTCAAGCCGGCCGACGACGCGCCGGAAATGAAATACCTGCATGCGCACCGCCGCGCGCTGGGCGGTTATTTGCCGGCGCGCTGCAGTGCTGCGCCCAGGCTCGAAGCGCCTGCGCTGTCGCAGTTTGCCAAGATGCTCGAGGGCTCGAACGCGCGCGAGCAGTCCACCACCATGGTGTTCGTGCAGATCCTCGCGCAACTGCTGAAGGACGCGGTGCTGGGCAAGCGCATCGTGCCCATCGTGGCCGACGAGGCGCGCACTTTTGGCATGCAGACCCTGTTCCGCCAGGTCGGCATTTATGCCGCGCTGGGCCAGCTGTATGAGCCCGAGGATCACGACGAGCTGCTTTATTACAAGGAGGCGAAGGACGGACAAATCCTCGAGGAGGGCATCAACGAGGCCGGCGCGCTGTCCTCATGGATCGCCGCCGCCACCAGCTACAGCGCGCACGGCACGCCCATGCTGCCTTTCTATGCGTTCTACTCGATGTTCGGCTTTCAGCGCGTCGGCGACCTGATCTGGGCGGCGGCCGATTCGCGCTCGCGCGGATTCCTCGTCGGCGCGACCGCCGGGCGCACCACGCTCGCGGGCGAAGGCCTGCAGCATCAGGACGGGACCAGCCATCTGCTCGCCTCTACCATACAGAACTGCGTCGCCTACGATCCCTGTTTCGGTTATGAACTTGCGGTGATCCTGCAGGACGGCATGCGGCGCATGCTGCAGGAGCAGCAAGACGTGTTCTATTACGTCACGGTGATGAACGAGAACTACGCACAGCCGGCACTGCCGAACGGCGCGGAGGAGGGCATAAAGCGCGGGATGTACAGCTTGCGCGAGTCGCCGCTGGCCGGTGCCGCAGCCAAGACCTCGGGCGAGAAGAGCGTTCCGCGCGTCCAGCTCCTCGGTTCAGGCACTATCCTGCGCGAAGCGCTCGCCGCCGCCGAGATCCTGGAGCAGGAATACGACATCGCCGCCGATGTCTGGAGCGTCACCAGTTTCACCGAACTACGCCGCGATGGTTTGGAATGCGAGCGCTGGAACCGCGAACACCCTGATGCGCTGCGCAGGAGTTGGGTGGAGCAATGCCTAGCTGAGGCGCGTGGCCCGGTCGTCGCCGCTAGCGACTACGTGCGCGCGGTAGCCGATCTCATCCGCGCCTGGGTGCCGGGCAAGTATGTAACCCTGGGCACCGATGGTTTCGGTCGCAGCGACACGCGCGCCGCGCTGAGGAGCTACTTCGGTGTTGATGCGCAGAGCATCGCCAAGGCGGCTGCCGCTGTTTCCCGCAGCGCTTGATACAGTATCCGGCGCAAGGCCGCCGGCGCCTCTTCCGGCCAGCATCAGCCTTTAATGGAATTGCCGGGGTTTTCGCCGTAAGGCGGTACATAGATCACCAGCACCCGCGCCGGGGTGTCGCTGGTCACGGTGAAGCGATGGCCCACGCCGGCCGGGAAGAAGCAGCAGTCGCCGGGACCGAGTTCTCGCGTCTGGCCGCCCACTTCGGCCAGCGCGCGGCCCTCGAGCATATAGCAGACCTGCTCGATGCCGGGGTGGCTGTGCGGCAGCGCACCTTTGCCTTTTTCGATGACGCCCAGCACCAACTCGACTTTGACGGCGCCCACCGTCTCCGGGCCGATCAGCCGGTAATTGGTCGTGCCGGTGTGGTTGGCGGGGTGATAGGGCGTGACCGATTGCTGGTTGACAAAGTAGTTTGGCGCTGAACCTTGCTTGCGCATGGCGGTCTCTCCCGGTAGTTCCGCGCATTCTAGACGCTTGAGCCAGATCAAACGCGAGCGAAGACTAAGCCTTTGACTTGTCTTATAATTACCTAATCCGAAATTGAAGGGGGCGGCGCTACGCCGGCGCGCCTCGATCGCGCTAACCGAACTTGCGGAAACCGAATGCAGCTTTACGCACTGGGCCTGAACCACAACACCGCGCCGCTCGCAATTCGCGAGCAGATGGTGTTTCACGCCGAAAAACTGCAAATGGCGTTGCGCGAGTTGACTCAGACCAAACCGGTGGGGGAAGCGGCGATTCTCTCCACCTGCAACCGCACCGAGCTGTACTGCTCGTCGACCGAGCCGCACGAGGCGCTGCACTGGCTGGCCGAGTATCAGCGCGTGAAGCCGCAGGAACTGAAACCCTTCCTGTATACCCTGCCCAAGGAACAGGCGGTGCGCCACGCTTTTCGTGTCGCTTCGGGACTGGAATCCATGGTGCTGGGCGAGCCGCAGATCCTCGGCCAGATGAAGGAGGCGGTGCGCCAGGCCGAATCCGCCGGCACCATGGGTACGCTGCTGCACAAACTGTTTCAGCGCTCTTTCGCGGTCGCCAAGGAGGTGCGCACCAACACCCAGATCGGCGCCAACGTAGTGTCGATGGCGGCGGCGTCGGTAAAGCTCGCCGCGCGCATTTTCCCCAGTCTGAAGGAACAGAAGATTCTGTTTATCGGTGCCGGCGAGATGATAAATCTGTGCGCTACGCATTTTGCCGCGCAGCAGCCGCGCGCCATCACCGTCGCGAGCCGCACGCTGGAACGCGCGCGCGCGCTGGCGCACCGCTTCAACGGCCAGGCGATCGAATTGCGCGATCTGTCCGAACAACTGTACGAGTACGACATCATTGTGTCCTGTACCGCCAGTTCGCTGCCCATACTCGGCAAGGGCACGGTGGAACGCGCGATCAAGGCGCGCCGCCACCGCCCCATGTTCATGGTCGACC
>CAKKSJ010000181.1:1472-2626 GCA_919902965.1 Burkholderiales bacterium | reverse complement strand
GTCACCACCAGGCCGGTCTCGCAGAACACGATCAGGAAAAGTATCAGATACACCCAGGCGCCGTGCTGTGCCAGCAGGCTGGCGAGGTGCTGGTCGAGGTGGACCAGCAGGTCCCAAAAATATAACAGCAGTTCCATCGGAGTCTTTCGCGAAGAGGCGCCATCTTACCGCAAGATGGTCGTGTTCCCGGTATACTTGGCCGCAGAAAAACGCCCATTCATGCCATCAATCCGACTTCTTCCCGATACCCTGATCAGCCAGATTGCCGCCGGCGAAGTGGTAGAACGGCCCGCGTCGGTCCTGAAGGAATTGCTGGAAAACAGCCTCGATGCGGGCGCAAGCGAAATCAGCGTCAGCCTGATGCAGGGCGGTATCAAGCAGCTCAAAGTGACCGACAACGGCGCCGGCATGGACGCGCCGGACCTGCCGCTGGCGTTCGCGCGCCACGCCACCAGCAAGATCGCCAGCCTGGACGACCTCGAACAGGTCCGATCGCTGGGCTTTCGCGGCGAGGCGCTGGCTTCGATCGCATCGGTCGCGCGCGTCGAACTCACCAGCCGCAGCGGGCACGCGCAGCATGCCTGGAGCTTAAGCGCGGAAGGCGGGGTGCATGGCGCTGCGCAGCCCGCCGCGCATCCGGGCGGCACCAGCGTCGAAGTCAGCGACTTGTATTTCAATACGCCGGCGCGGCGCAAATTCCTGCGCACCGAGGCGACCGAATTCGGCCATTGCGAGGACGTCTATCAGCGCATCGCGCTGTCGCGGCCCGACCTCGCGTTCAGCCTGAAGCACAACGGCCGGGTGATTTCGCACTTGCAGGCGGGGGATGCGGCGCGGCGCATCGCCGCGGTGGCGGGAGAGGAGTTTGCCGGCTCCGCGCGCGCGCTTGACGAGCATTCCTCCGGACTGCGGCTTTCCGGCTTTGCCGGCTCCCCGTCGTTCTCGCGCAGTTCGCGCGATGCGCAATTCGCCTTCGTCAACGGCCGTTTCGTGCGCGACAAACTGCTCGCGCATGCCTTGCGCCAGGCTTACCAGGACGTGCTGCATGGTGATCGCCACCCGGCCTACGTCCTGTTCCTCGAACTCGATCCGCTGGGCGTGGATGTAAACGTGCACCCGGCCAAGACCGAAGTGCGCTTTCGCGACGCGCGCGC
>CAKKSJ010000181.1:0-1462 GCA_919902965.1 Burkholderiales bacterium | reverse complement strand
TCCACCAGTTTGTATTTCACGCGGTAAACAAGGCGCTCTCCGGGAGCGCCGCGCAAACCGGCGCGGCTTCGGTGCAAGCGGTCGCGGCAGCCCAAGGCGTGAATTTCCGGCGCAGGCCGTATCAGTCCAGCCTGGGCGTGGAGCAAGCGGCCTCCGCTTATCAGGCGATGTTCGCGCCGCCGCCCGGGCCGGTGCCGACCGGCAGCGCGGCGCGCGGGGCATTCGAACGCATACGCGATGGCGCGCCTGCCGCGACCGGAAGCGACGCGCCGCTGGGCTATGCCATCGCGCAATTGCATGGCATTTATATTCTTGCGCAGAATCGGCAGGGCCTGGTTCTGGTGGACATGCACGCGGCGCACGAGCGCATTTTGTACGAGAAGCTCAAGGCAGCGCTGGACGCGCGCGGCATGAGCATGCAAAAGCTGCTGATCCCGGTGAGCTTCAACGCGGACCGGCTCGAAGTGGCGACGCTGGAGGAACATGCCGGCGTGTTGCTGCAGCTGGGTTTCGATATGGCGCCCTTGTCGCCGACTGCGCTGGCGGTGCGCGCGGTGCCGTCCATGCTTGCCTCCGCCGATGTCGCCGAACTTTCGCACGCGCTGCTGCGGGAGGTGCGCGAGTACGGCGGCAGCCGTGTGCTTACCGAGCACCAGCACGAGCTGCTCTCGACCATGGCCTGCCACGGCGCGGTGCGCGCGCATCGGCCGCTGACCGTCACCGAAATGAATGCCTTGCTGCGTGAAATGGAAGTCACCGAGCGCTCCGGCCAGTGCAATCACGGCCGGCCGACCTGGTATCAGATGAGCCTGGCCGACCTGGACAAGCTGTTCCTGCGCGGACGATAAATCCAAACACTGGAGAGTGGCAATGAAAGTACTGATACTCGGCGCCGGCGCGGTCGGCGGCTATTTTGGCGGCCGACTTGTGCAGGCGGGAACCGATGTGGCTTTTCTGGTGCGGCCGCAGCGCGCGCAGACGCTGGCTCGAAACGGGCTCGTAATCAGAAGCCCGCTGGGCGACGCGCAGATTCCCGTACGCACCATGCTGCAGGAGGCGGTACGACCCGACTATGACCTGGTGATGCTGTCGTGCAAGGCCTACGATCTGGACGCATCCATTGCAGCGATCGGCGGCGCGATGGGGCCGAACACCTTGCTCCTGCCCTTGCTCAACGGCATGGCGCACCTCGCCCGGCTGGATCAGGAATTTGGCAGCGGGCGTGTGCTGGGTGGAACCTGCTACATCGCGTCGACACTGGATGAGGACGGTGCCATCTGCCATCTGAGCAAATTTCAGGGCATCAGCTGCGGCATGCGCACGGGCAATCACGCGCATGCCGGCGCTCTGCTGCAGGAATTGGCGCAAGCCTATGCGGGCGTTTCGGTGGAATGCAAGCGCAGCGACGACATCGAGCAGGACATGTGGGAGAAGTTCGTGTTGCTGGCGAGTCTGGCGGCGA
>CAKKSJ010000180.1 GCA_919902965.1 Burkholderiales bacterium | reverse complement strand
CCGATGATAGTATGGATTACCCATGCGAAAGTAGGTCATCGTCAGGTCCCACAAAGAAAAACCCCCTCGTACGAAAGTACTTGGGGGTTTTGCTTTTTAAGCTGCACGCAAGTGCTAATTTGAACTTGCAAGAACCTCGGATGGCGCAGCGTGATGCGAGCGCCTAGAATCGCATATCTATGACCCTGATAAGCCGCGAAGCCCCAGCGATCAGTCCGGTTCCGGGCCCAACCATTAAACCGGCGCAGGATGCAGGCGCAGCGCTCTGTTTTCACTGCGCGCTGCCGGTGACCGACCCGGGCCGCTATCGTGTAAAGGTCGATGGTCATTGGCGGCCAGTGTGCTGCCCCGGTTGCGAGGCTGTGGCGGCAGCAATCCTGGGCTACGGGCTGCAGGGGTATTACGAGCACCGTACCAGCCCGGCGCCCACCGCCGGGACAGGCGGTGAAAACGAAGACTTCCGCGTCTACGATGATCCGGAAGTGCAGCGCGGCTTTGTCCATACGGAAAGCAGCGGTGAGTGCGAGGCCGCGCTCATGATCGAGGGCATACGCTGCACCGCATGCGTATGGCTCAACCAAAGCGTGCTCGGACGCCTCCCCGGAGTGCTTGGAGTCGGCATCAATGCCACCACGCATCGCGCGCAACTGCATTGGGATCCGCAGAAAATAAAACTAAGCGAGATTCTCGCTGCAGTCCGACAAATCGGTTATCGTGCGCATCCCTACGATGTGCGCCAGCAAGAAGCGGCCCAGCGCGCCGAGCGAAAGCAGAGCCTGTGGCGCCTGTTCGTAGCGGGATTCGGCATGATGCAGGTGATGATGTACGCGCTGCCGGTGTATCTGGCGGAGCCCGGCAGCATGACGCCCGACATCGAGCAATTGATGCGCTGGGCCGGCCTGATGCTCACGCTGCCGGTGGTGACTTATTCTGCCGGACCGTTTTTTCAATCAGCCTGGCGCGACCTGCGTCAGGGCCGCATGGGCATGGACCTGCCGGTTGCGCTGGGCATAGGGGTTGCATTTGCCGCCAGTTCATGGTCCACCTTCAATGGGCGCGGAGAAGTCTATTTCGACTCTGTATCCATGTTCGTGTTCCTGCTGCTGTGCGGCAGATATCTTGAAATCAGGGCGCGGCATACGGTGGCGCGCAGCCTGGATTTCTTGTCTCGCGCGATCCCGGAAGTGGCCCTGCGTCTGGATTCCGCAGGCAAGTCCGAGCAGGTAGCAGTTTCCGCTTTGCGGCGCGGAGATCTGGTGCTGGTACGCTCGGGGGAACGCATCCCCGCGGATGGCGTGGTTAAAGACGGCAGGAGTATCGTCGATGAATCCCTGCTCACGGGCGAGAGCAGTCCTGTTGCCCGGCAAACCGGCGACCGCCTGACGGGCGGATCGACCAATGTCGCGGATCCCCTGCTGATGCAGGTGGAACGCATAGGCGCGGATACCGTACTCTCCTCCATCGTCCGGCTGATGCAGCAGGCGGCAACTGAACGCCCGAGGATGGTTGCCAATGCCGAGCGCATAACCGGCTGGTTCGTAGCCGCGACGCTGGCGCTCGCGGCCGCTTCGGCCGCAGCATGGTGGTTGATCGAGCCCGGTCGCGCTTTGTGGGTGGCCGTGTCTATCCTGGTCGTCACCTGCCCCTGTGCGCTGTCGCTGGCAACGCCGGTCGCGCTCACCGTGGCGACGGGCCGGTTGGCAAGGCAAGGCCTTATTGTTTGTCGCGGGCACGTCGTTGAGACGCTGGCGCGGTCCACGGACGTCGTACTGGACAAGACCGGCACGCTGAGCTTTGGCCAATTGCGTCTGGAGCGCACCCATGCGCTTGCGGAAATGGCGGAGGCGGAGTGCCTGCGTATCGCAGCCGCGCTGGAACAGGGATCAATGCATCCGATTGCCAAGGCTTTGCTTGCCGCGGGCTACCCGGCGGAGTCTGCAATGCCTGGGTCCAGGCATCATGCGGGACTGGGAGTGGAGGCCGAATTGAATGGCCATGTTTATCGCCTCGGTCGACCGGATTTCGTCACGGCAGCGCATAAGAGCCCTATGCCATGGCGGCCACCGGCACTTCCGGCGGGCAGTTCTGTTGCCATGCTCGGCGATGAATCCAATTGCCTCGCCCTGTTTGTGCTCGGAGACACTTTGCGCCCGGACGCCAGCGACTTCATCGCTGCATTGCGCCGGGCGGGAAAACGGGTGCATTTGCTGAGCGGCGACCGCGTCGAGACAGTCGGACGAATCGCTTCGTTACTGGAAATTGAATCTAGCGCTGCAAATGCGTCGCCGCAGGACAAGCTGCGATACGTTCAGGCGCTGCAGCGCGAAGGCAGGGTGGTTGCCATGGTAGGCGACGGCATCAACGATGCGCCGGTGCTTGCGCAGGCGGGGGTTTCCATCGCCATGAGCGACGGCGCCTGGATTTCGCAGCGCCAGGCCGATGCGGTGCTGCTCTCGGGGCGACTGGGTGATTTGCGCGCGGCTTTCGATACTTCCGCGCGCACCCTCGCCATTATTCGCGAAAATCTGCTCTGGGCGCTGGGATACAACTTGATCGCAGTGCCCCTGGCTGCATTGGGCCTGGTCACGCCCTGGATGGCGGGCATCGGCATGTCGGCAAGTTCGCTCGTGGTGATCCTGAATTCGCTGCGCCTGCTACGGCGGCCGGGACTCGCTGCTGCAGCGGCCATGCCTAGCCCCCAATCATCGGCAGGCTGAACCTATGGACATCCTGTTCCTGCTGATCCCCTTGAGCGTAGTGCTGGTGTTCGTGATCGGTGCCGTATTCTGGCTTGCGTTAAGGGGCGGGCAGTTCGACGATCTGGAAAGTCCCGGGCTCAATGTCGTACTCGATGATGACAAGCCGCGAGTTGTTGCTTCGGAGTCTGAAACCGTGCGCGATGGCGGCGAGTCCGGCCATCGCGAATAGTGCAGCGGGGATAGCGCCAATACAGCTAGAAGTCGGGTTCCTGCTCGGCTTGCGCCGCGCGGCCCTTGTGCCGCTGGTGCTGCCACAGCGCGAAAATCGCCGAGCCGACCGACAGCGCCAACAAGCCTCCGGAAATCGGACGCGTGAAAAACAGCCAGGGATTGGGGTCGCTCATGACCGCGCGCAGCAGGTTGACCTCGATCTGGTCGCCCAGAATCAGCCCGAGTATCAGCGGCGCGAGCGGGAAGCGCGCCTTTACCAGCGCGTAACCGACCAGCCCGAAGATCAGCAACACCACCACGTCCTCCATGATGTTGTTGAGCGCAAAGGCGCCGATCACGCACAGCACCAGCACGTTGGGGATGAGCATGGACTTCGGCACCGTCACCACGCGCAGGAACAGGCGCGCGCCCAGGGCGCAGATCAGCACCATGAGCGGGTGCGCCAGAAGGTAGGCGGCGTAGATGCCGTAGGCTATTTGCGGGTGCTGGCTTACGAACAGCGGACCTGACTGGATGCCGTGGATGGTCATCGCGCCCAGCATCACCGCGGTCACCGCGTCGCCGGGGATGCCGAAAGCCATGATGGTAACCAGCGAGCCGCCGACGTTGGCATTGCAGGAAGCTTCCGACGCAATGATGCCCTCGGGATTGCCTTTGCCAAAACGTTCCGGATGCTTGGAGAATTTCTTCGCCTGATCGTAGGCCATGACGGTCGCCGCGCTGCCGCCGATTGCCGGCAGCACGCCGATAACAATGCCTACCAGCGTCGACCATACGAGCAGAAACGGCTTGGAAAGTATCTCCCACAGCACCTTCAGGTGCGACACGGTGAGCGGCGGCGCCTTGATTGGCGCGCTGTTCCGGTCGGCGGCGCTCATTTTTTCGATGTCCGTCATCAGCTGCGCGAACGCGAAAATGCCGATCAGCACCGGCAGGAAGGGAAAGCCGCTGCGCAGGAACTCCGTGCCCAGGGTGAAACGCGGCACGCTCATGATCGGATCGAAGCCGACGATGGTGATGGCGAGGCCGATTGCGCCGGATAGGAATCCCTTGACCAGCGAGCCCTCGGTGAGTCCGGCGACCATCGACAGCGCGAATACGAACAGCGCGAAGTACTCCCATGGTCCGAATTCGAGTGCAATCGCGGCGAGCGGACCGGTCGCGCCGATCAGGAATACGCCGCCGAGCAATCCGCCGAGGAAAGACGACCAGATGCCGAGCCAGACCGCCCGCCCAGGCTGGCCTTTCTGCACCATCGGAAACCCGTCGAAGGTGGTGGTGATCGCCGAGGGCGTGCCGGGAATGCCGATCAGCGCGGCGGTGAT
>CAKKSJ010000179.1 GCA_919902965.1 Burkholderiales bacterium | reverse complement strand
AGTATCGCGAGTACGAGCGCGGCACCACCGCCTGCGTCAATGCCGCGGTGCAGCCCATACTCGCGCGCTATATTGAACGGCTGCGCAGCGAACTGCGCGCGAATGGATTTAACCGGGACCTGCTGGTGATGCAAGGCAACGGCGGCACGGTGTCCTCGGGCATCGTCGCCGAGCACGCGGTAAACACCGTAATGTCCGGCCCGGCCTCGGGCGTAATGGCCGCGGCCTACACCGCTGCCGCCGCGGGCTACCGGGAGGTCGTCACTTACGACATGGGCGGCACTTCCACCGATGTGGCGCTGATTCAGGCCGGCGTGCCGACCGTGTCCTCGGAACTGGAACTGGAATATGCCATGCCTATCCATGTGCCGATGGTGGATGTACATACCATCGGCGCCGGCGGCGGCTCGATCGCCTTCATCAATCAGGCCGGTCTGCTGCAAGTCGGACCCGAATCGGCGGGCGCCACACCCGGACCGATTTGCTACGGCCGCGGCGGCAGCGAACCGACCATTACCGATGCCAACCTGATTCTGGGGCGGCTCAATGCAGAGAAATTGCTCGCCGTCGACGCGCCAGTATCCCTGGATGAAGTGCGTGCGATCATGCTCGCGAAAGTGGGCAAACCCCTGGGACTGGACGCGACCGCAGCGGCAGCTGCGATACTGCGCGTTGCCAACGACAGGATGGCGGGCGCAATCCGCATGGTCTCGCTGGCGCGCGGACACGATCCGCGCGACTTCGTGCTGTTTCCCTTCGGCGGCGCCGGACCGCTGCATGCGGCGGCGCTGGCACGCGAACTCGCGATACCAAAACTGTTGATCCCGGTGCGTCCCGGTATCACCAACGCGCTCGGCTGCGTGGTCGCCGACGCCCGTCACGACTATGTCAACACCGTCAACAAGCCCCTGCCGGCGCTAGCCATCGATCTGGTCTGGTCGATTCTGGAAGCGCAAATTGCGGAAGGTCGGGCGACGCTTGCGCGTGAAGGCATCGCGATCGAAGGTACGCGTATCCTGCACTTTGCCGACATGCAGTTCCAGGGACAGAGCCATATCCTGTCTTTGGACCTGCCGCAGCTCAAAGTGAGCAAAGACGAGCTGCAGCGCCTGTTCGAAGCCGCCTACTGGGAACGCTTCGGCGTCGAGCTGCCTGAAATCCGCGCGGTGCTGGTCAACTTGCATACCGCCGTGATCGGCCTGAGGCCGCGGCTGGACCTGGCCACGCTCGCGCGCTCGGACGAGCGTGCCGCAACGCTGCTGGACGCGCAGAACGGCGTGCGTCCAGTCTGGTTCGAAGGCGGCGTTCGCGAGACTCCCATTTATCAGCGCGAAAAACTGCCGCAGGATGCGGCATTCACCGGTCCCGCGGTGATCGAGCAGCTGGACTGCACCACGGTGATCGATCCGGGAAACCGCGTCGAACTGGATGCCCTCGGCAATTTGCTGGTGAGGGTATGAGCACATGAACGGCCTGCTGCTCACCATGACCGAACCTCCGCCGCAGATGGAGGAAGAGTTCAACGCCTGGTACGACACCGAGCATCTGCCCGAACGCCTGTCCATTCCAGGATTCCTCTCCGCGCGACGCTGGGTCGATCCGGAGGCTGCTGTGGGGACCGGCAAATACCTTGCGACCTACGAGCTCGAAAACCGGGACGTGCTGCAAACTCCCGGCTACCTCGCCCACGTCGGCGCGCATTTCACGCCCTGGTCGAAGCGCTGTCTTTCAAACTGCGTGCTGTTCCGCCGCTGGGCCTGCGCACAGATCTTTCCCGGCGACGCCCTGCCCAGCCCTGCTGCGGGCGCCCTGTTGCTGGCCTGCGGCGATGTGCCGGCGCAGCACGAAGCCGAGTTTAACCGCTGGTACGACACGGAACACCTGCCGCTGCTTACGGCCGTGCCGGGCGTATTGGGCGCGCGGCGCTTCCTGGCGGCGGAAGACCAGCCGCGTTACATTGCCCTGTACGAACTCGCCGAAGCGCAGGTCGCCAGTTCGGCGCCCTGGGCTGCGGCGCTAAACACGCCCTGGGCAAAACGCATAGATGCGCTTAGCCGTGATTGCGAATGGATGCTCAAGACTTACCTCGCCTATGAAACCCGCGCCCCGTCGCGCGGAGAAATGCAACGGGACGGCGCAAAACCATGAGCACAGAAATTGATCCTATTACCCTGGTCGTGATCCAGAATGGCTTGAACCAGGTCTGCAATGAAATGGACCTGGCGTTCTGTCGCGCCGCATTTTCCCCGGTGATCTCCGAAGCGATGGATCGATCCGACGGCATTTACCACCGCGACGACGGCGCGCTGATCGCACAGGGCGAGCTGGGCCTGCCCGTGTTCGTAGGCACCATGCAATTCTCCACCCAGGCGGTGATAGCGCGCGCGAAGATCATCGAGCCCGGCGACGTGTTCATTGTCAACGACCCCTACCTGGGCGGAACGCATTTGATGGACGTGCGTTTCGTCAAACCTTTTTTTTACCAGGGCAAGCTGTTTGCCTGGCTCGCCAACACCGGCCACTGGCCGGACATCGGCGGCATGGTGCCGGGAGGATTTTCGGCGCACGCCACTGAATCCGAGCAGGAGGGACTGCGCCTGCCGCCGGTGAAACTGTTCAAGCGCGGCGTGATGGACGAGGAGATCCTCGCCATCATCCTGTCCAATATACGCATAGCCGACCAGCGCATCGGCGACATCAAGGCGCAGGCGGCGGCGCTGGCCATAGGCGAAAAGCGCCTCGCCGCCCTGCTCGACCGCTGGGGCGCCGGCAGCGTGGACGCGGCGATTGCGGAATTGCGTGCACGCGCGGCGCAGCAGATGCGTGCAAAAATCGCCTCCATACCGGATGGCGTCTATGAAGGACATTCGATAGTCGATTCCGACGGTGTGGTGGACGAAGCGCTGCTGATCAAAATGAAAATCACCAAACTGGGCGAGGGGCTGAGCTTCGACATGAGCGGATCGTCACCGCCCTGCCGCGGGCCGATGAATTCAGTCATCGCCACGACAAAATCGTCGATCTATCTGGCGATGAAACATATCTTTCCCGAGGTGCCGATCAACGCCGGCACTTTCGAGCCGCTCAGCATCATCGAGCCGGAAGGCACTTTCCTTTACGCCCACTATCCACGCCCGGTATCGGGCTGCGCGGCCGAGGTGAGCCAGCGCATCGCCGAGGCGGTGTTTTGCGCGCTCACCCACGCCATTCCGGACCAGTTGTTCGCCGCACCTGCCGGGTCCTCGGGCAATCTGGCGCTGGGAGGGAACGATCCCAAGCGCAATCGCTCCTATGTCATGTACGTGATTTCCGGTGGCGGCTACGGCGGCAATCCGCGCGGCGACGGGCTATCCAACGGCTGCTCTACCATCGGCATATCCAAGACGACGCCGATCGAGGTGATGGAGCAGTATTACCCGGTGCTGTTCGAAGAGTATTCGCTGCACGAGGGCTCGGGCGGCGCGGGGGAACACCGCGGCGGCTTCGGCGTCAATTACACCATCCGGCTGCGCCGCGGCGATGCGCGCGCGTCGATGGTCATGGACCATGGCCGCACCGGCCCCCTGGGCGCCCTCGGCGGCGCCGACGGCGGCGTGAACAGGGTGCGCATCGAACGCGGCGGCGAAACCTATGTGCCGCCGCATTTATCCAAGGACCAGGACATACAACTGCAACCGGGAGACCGCATCTGCGTTTCCACGCCGGGGGGCGGAGGTTTCGGCGACCCGTTCAAACGCGTTCCGCAGCGTGTTGCGCAGGATGTGGCACGCGGCTATTACACGCGCGCGCAGGCCGAGCAGTTGTTCGGCGTTAGTCTTGGTGCCGACGGGGTGGTCGATTCCAAGCGCACTGATGAGCTGCGAAAACGCAGCTGATCGCCGACGCCAGCGGACGTCGGCGGATAGTTCCAACTGCGGCGATCTCTATTAAAACCCTACGCCATATTCGGTGTTAACCAGAACCGCGTTTTCCGTACGGATGCGCTTTTTATCCGTACGGAAAATGCGGTTGGCGCGCGGAGCGCGCAATGACCGACCTCCGAACCTGACTAACGCAGGCAGATACTTCGGGTTGTGGTGATCAGACTTGCGCGGACGGCGTCCCGTCCGCGCGGATTGCCGCTTGCGCACGGATGAACAGCACATCCGTGCGCAAGCGGTGATCTTGGATTGAAACAAGCCCAACTCGCAATCGCTTTTGTCCATAACCGTCTTTTTGGTACGGACACGCTTCATCTCCGTACCAAAAAGACGGTTGGCGCGCGCAGCGCGCAATGACAGATCTCCGCTCCTGACTAGCGCAGGCAAATACTTCGGATTGTTGTGATCGAACTTGCGCGGACGGCGTCCCGTCCGCGCGGATCGCCGATTGCGCGCGGATGAACAGCACATCCGCGCGCAATCGGTGATCTCTATTAAAACCTTACGCCTTATTCGGTGTTAACCAGAACCGCGTTTTCCGTACGGATGGGCTTTTTATCCGTACGGAAAATGCGGTTGGCGCGCGGAGCGCGCAATCGGCGATCTCTATTAAAACCCTACGCCATATTCGGTGTTAACCAGCGCGCAAGCTCTTCTCGTGCATGGCGCTGCATTCGACGCGCCGTATATAATGCGCAAACTCCCGCGGCCATAAAGCGCCATCCATTTTGATCACCGATCCACTGTTTTACGCCGCAGCGATTCCCGCTCTGCTTGTTTTCGGCATATCCAAGGCCGGCTTCGGCACCGGTCTGGGCATCCTCGCCGTGCCACTGATCGCGCTCACCATACCCGCGAGCCAGGCTGCCGCCATTATGCTGCCCATATTGTGCGTCATGGATCTCGCCGCGCTGTGGGCTTATCGCGGCCAGTGGAGCCGCGAGAACATGAAAATCATGCTGCCCGGTGGCTTCGCCGGTATTGTCCTGGGCGCACTCACTTTCCGCTATGTGAACGAAGCCGGCCTGAAGATCATGCTCGGCGCAATCGCCATTGGTTTCCTGCTGCAGCGCTGGCTCGGTAAGGCATCGCTGGCGGAATCGACCAAACCGGCGCCGGGCAAAGGCTATTTCTGGTCTGCCTTGTCCGGCTACACCAGCACCCTTGCGCACGCGGGCGGCCCGCCGATGTCGATCTATCTGTTGCCGCAAAAAATGGATAAGGCGCTGCTGGTCGGCACCACCGTGGTCTTCTTTGCCATCGTGAATTACATCAAAATTATTCCCTATACCCTGCTCGGCCTGTTCGACAGCAGCAATCTGGCCACCTCCGCTGGACTCGCGCCGGTCGGCCTGCTGGGCATATTCTGCGGCGTGTGGTTCAGGAAAACCATTCCGGAGCTGCTGTTTTATCGTCTCTGCTACGCCTTCCTGTTCGTCGCCGGAATGAAGCTCTTGTACGATGGCCTTAGCAAACTGATTTAGCAAGCACGCTGCCAACTCCGGTACGCGCGACCAGGCGGATTTATGCGCCGGTTTTCACCGCCGTGTTCGCCATGGCTTCGATGACAGTGATGACGCTGCAGGAATCCATCTCCCCCTTGCCCTGATTCTTTACCGCCCTGAGCATTTCCAGCGCGATGCCGGTCGCCGGCAGAAAAGCACCCACCTCCCCGGCCAACTGCATGACCTGGGCGAGGTCCTTGTACATGTTATTGGCGGAGAAATGCGGCGAGAAATCATGCCCGATCATGCGCGCCCCGCGGGTTTCCATGGCCCCGGTGCGCGCGCCGCCCACGGAGGTGATTTCCAGTACTTTTACCGGATCGATTCCGGCCTTGCCGGCGAGCACCAAGGCCTCGGCCACGGCCTCGATCGCCACCCCCAGGATCAGATTATTGATCAGCTTGAGCGTCGTCCCCTTGCCGTTTTCGCCCACATGGATGATCTTCACTCCCATGGCCTGAAACACGGGAAGGCAGGCGTCATAAGCTTGTTTCGGGCCGCCGACCATGATTCCAAGTTTGCCGTCGGCGGCCACCTTCGGGTTGCCCGTCACCGGGGCGTCCAGCATAGTCACCCCTTTGGCAGCCGCTTTCGCTGCGAGCGAGCGCGACATTTCTGGGGCAATGCTCGCCATATCAACGAGTATCAATCCCGGATGAGCGCCCGCAAGAACCCCATTGCGCCCGCAGATCACCTGTTCGGACGCGCTGGAATCGGTGACCATGCTGATCACCACGTCCGCTGTCCGCGCACAGGCCGCAGGCGAATCACCCCATTGCGCCCCGGCCTGCAGCAATTCCCCGGCTTTCTCTTTCGTGCGGTTCCAGACTTGCAGGGCAAACCCCGCCGTCAGCAAGCGCTGCCCCATCTGCCGGCCCATCAGGCCGATACCGACAAACCCGATCCGTTGCATGATCCATCTCCAAAAAAAATGCCCCGCCGTTACCTGCGGGGCATCATCGCACTTTTTTTTATTTACTCGACCTTGCCGATATTGCGCACCGCCTTGATCAGCCTGGCGGCGTCGGCATCCCAGAATTTACGGAACTCCGGGGAATCCTTGTATGCGATTGGCGTCTCCATTTTCTGCATCGCCGCTTTGAACTCCGGCGCCTGGACCGCCTTGGCCGCGGCCTCGCGCAATATCTTGATGATGGGCTCCGGGGTAGCCGCCGGGGCAAAGAAGCCCGACCAGATGTAGAACTCCACATCCTTATAACCCTGTTCCATCAAGGTCGGAACCTCCGGCAGAGCGGCGAGGCGCGTGGCCCCCCAACTCGCCAGCACCCTGACTTTCCCCGCCCTGATCTGGGGAATGGAGACGTTCGGCCCGCCGGAGAGAGCGTCCACATGTCCGCCCAACAGTGCGTTCAGCGCCGGTCCGCCGCCACCGGTAGGAATGTGGCGCAGCTTGATACCTGCCGCATGGGCGAACATCTCCATCGCCACGTGCATGGTTCCGTAGACGCCGGAAGAGCTGTACTTGATCTCGCCCGGCCGCTTCTTCGCGTCCGCCACGAAATCCGCGAGCGTCTTCCACGGCGAATTGCTGCTGACCACGAGCACGGTCGGGTCGGAGGACAGCAGCGCAATCGGAGTAAAGTCACTCAATTTGTATACTGGCGGCCGGCCGAACAGCGCATCGACTTCCGGCATCACCGAAATGCTCGAAAGCGCCACCATCAGGGTATAGCCATCCGGCTTGGCCACGGCCTGGGCCTGCATTCCCACGGCCCCGCCGGCGCCGGTCTTGTTGACAATGACCACGGGTTGCTTGAGCTCTTTCTCCATGGCCGCCGCAAGCGGGCGCGCAACGAGGTCGGCCACCCCGCCCGGCGGGAATGGAATGATCACCTGAATCGGCCGAACCGGATAGGGATCCGCCGCGAGGGCCTGCCCCGCCAGCAGTCCAAGGATCGCCATGCACAACATCTGCAGCACCGCAGCAAACACCCGCTTTGATTTCATCGCTTTCTCCTCTGTTAAATGGATCCTGTCCGCAACCGAGCATTACACCTGTTTTTCCGCTTCCGTCAAGCGTTCGCGCCAATCTTTGGTCTTGAAGATCAGCGGCTTCAGTCCCAGCAGTATCATGAACAGCGCGAGCACCAGGAACGCTGCGGAAATCGGCCGGTCGACAAAAATCGCATAGGTGCCGCCGGACATCGCCAGGGCCTGGCGGAAGCTGAACTCGATGATGGGTGCCAGGATGACGCCCAGCACCAGCGGCGCTATTTCAAAATCCATTTTTCTGAGCAGGTATCCGAGGACGCCCATGACGGTCATGATGCCCACGTCCACCATACTGGAATTGACCGCATAGACACCCACCACGCAGAACAGCAGGATCGTCGGGTAAAGGATGCGGTAGGGCACGCGCAAAAGATTGATGAAAATACCAACCAGAGGCAGGTTGAGCAGCAGCAGCATCACGTTGCCGATGTACATGCTCGCGATCAAGCCCCAAAAAACCTGCGGCTGCTCCTGGATGAACAGCGGCCCGGGTGTAATCCCGTGCACCATAAGCGCAGCCAGCAGGATAGCGGGAACCGGGCCCGTTGGTACGCCCAGGGCCAGCAGCGGCACCAGTGCCCCTTCGCTGGCCGCATTATTGGCCGATTCCGGACCGGCCACCCCCTCGATCGCACCCTGCCCGAAGCGCTCCGGATGCTTGGAAATCCTCCGCTCCAAGGCGTAGGAGACGAAGGTCGAGATGATATGCGCCGATCCCGGAATGATCCCGATCATAAACCCCAGAACCGTTCCGCGGCCGATCGGGCCGATGGAATCCCGCAACTCCTGTATCGACGGCAGAAGATCGCGAAAGTGGGGTTTCAACACCTCGCGGATATCACGACTGCCGGCAGTGACCAGGATCTCCGAGATTCCGAAAAGCCCCACCGCAACCGGAACGATGCCGAGCCCGTCGCCGAGAGCCGTGACGCCATAGGAAAACCGGAAATAGCCGGTCATCTGGTCGATCCCTATCATCCCGGCCATCATGCCGAGGCAGATCATTGCGAGGTTCTTGACGATGGACCCGCCCGTCATGTAACTGAGGATGACCAGACCGCAGACCAGGAGGCTGACATATTCTGGTGGCCCGAAACGCAGTGCGAACTTCGCCAGCGGGGGGGCGAGGAACATCAATCCGACAATGCTCAGCGTTCCTGCAAGGTAGGAGCCGATCGCGGCGATGGCAAGTGCCGGTCCCGCCCGTCCCTTGCGCGCCATCGCATAACCGTCGATGCAGGTCATCACCGAGGCCGCCTCGCCGGGAATGCGCATCAGGATCGAGGTGGTCGAGCCGCCGTACATCGCCCCGTAATAAATTCCCGCCAGGAGGATGATCGCCGAGGTGGTATCCAGTCCGAAGGTGGTCGGGAGCAGCATGCTGATCCCGGCCAAGGGCCCCACCCCCGGCAGGACCCCGACCATGGTCCCGATCAGGCAGCCCATCAGAGAATAAAACATATTCTCCGGGGTGAACACCGTCGAGAAACCCAGAACCAGATTCGCGACTGTGGCTTCCATCAGAAACCCCACTCCCCTCTGGGCAGAGGTACGCGGAGCAGGGAATCAAACAGCCAGAACGTGCCCAGGGAAAAGCTGAAGCTCAGGACCAGCGTCAGCCATGGCTTGATGCGTTCCACCAAGCCGAACAGAAAGCTCAGGGTGAGGAGCAGGGTCAGGCGATAGCCGATCGCCTCCATGAACAGCGAGACAAAGATACAACATCCCAGGATCGCGAGCGCATGCGGCGCCTCCGCCCAGGAGATGGAACGGAGTTTCTTTGCCTGTTTCCCGCGGGCGATCAGGATCACGCCGAGGATGATCAGCAGAAGCGCCAGCAACAGGGGGAAATAGCCGGGTCCGGGCCGGCTCGCCGACCCCAGCGGCAACACCCTCCGTTCCCACGCCACAAACAGCCCCACCAGGACCAGGAAAGCGCCGCTCACTCGGTCAATCGTCATATCTGCTTCTTCGTTCTTATTCAACCAGACTGTGCAATCGAGAGCTGCCGGCCCTGATCCCTATCGCGCTGCGTTCGGTGGGGTGAGCATAGTATCGGCCCCAAGCGACTGTCAAGGTCGATGGACTGCGTGTGGCGGCGAACGCGCTTTCTCCTATCAAAGTGAATTTGCTCTCTGTGCAAATGCATTGCGCTTGAGAGTTCATTTGAAAATGAGGGGATAATCTGCTACGGCTTCCTGTTCATAACCGAGACAAAGCTGTTGTACGATGGCGTTAGCAGGCTCCTCTAGCGCAGCACTGGAGACGAGAAATGAAGCAGCAACCGATATGTGAACTCGCGCAACTGGCCGCCGCCGTTCCCGATGGCGCCAAACTCGTGGTCGCCCAGGACAATTGCGGCGTGTCCATGGCCGCGACGCGCGAACTGGTGCGCCGCGGCGTGCGCGGCCTGCACCTGGTATGCGCGCCGGTCAGCGGACTGCAGGCCGATATCCTGATCGGCGCCGGTGCGGTCGCGACGCTGGAGACATCGGCAATTACTCTGGGCGAATTCGGGCCGGCGCACCGTTTCATCGATGCGCTGCGCAATGGCCGCATCCGCATGCTCGACTCGACTTGCCCGGCGGTGCATGCCGCATTGCAGGCGGGCCAAAAAGGCCTGCCTTTCATACCCCTGCGCGGTCTGATCGGCAGCGATGTCCTGGCAAAGCGCAAGGACTGGAAAATCATCGACAATCCGTTTGCCCCGGGCGATCCCATCGCCTTATTGCCCGCGATCAACCCCGACATTGCGCTGTTTCATGCGCCGCTCGCAGATCGCGCAGGCAATGTGTACATCGGCCGCAGGCGCGAACTGCTCACCATGGCGCATGCATCGAAGCAGACTTTCGTCACGGTCGAAGCGATCAGCGAGCAGGACCTGTTCGACGATCCGAAATTGGCGCCGGGCGTGGTGCCCGCGATCTATGTCAATCGCGTCGCCATCGCCAAACGGGGCGCCTGGCCAGTCGGCTTACCCGAACACTATGGCTGCGACGACGCCGCCCTGAGCCGCTATGTCCAGAGCGCCAAGACCGAGGACGGCTTCCGCCGTTATCTGGACGAGTGGCTGGGCGAAACCGCGGTGACGGCATGAGCCTATCGTATAGCCGCACCGAACTGCTGGTCGCCGTGATCGCGCGCCTGCTCGAAGGCTGCCGCCACGTCACCGTCGGCGCGTCCTCGCCCATCCCCGGCGCAGGCGCGCTGCTGCAGCGCGAACTCAGCCAGGGCGCGATGCGCGTGACCATACTCGGCTCCAACCGTTATAACTCTTATACCAACGGCGGCGTCGAAACTTTCGACATGGCGGCACAGGGCCGCATCGATGCGTTTTTTCTCGGCGGCGGACAAATCGACGGCCAGGGCAACATCAATCTCGTCGGCACCGGAACTTACCCGGACAGCGAGGTACGCTGGCCCGGTTCTTTCGGCTCGGCCTATCTGTACTACCTGGTGCCAAAAGTGATCCTGTTTCGCGAGGAGCATACGCGGCGGGTGCTGGTGCCAAAAGTGGATTTCATCAGCGCACCCGGCGCAAGCGCGCCCGGGGTCTATCGGCCTGGCGGCCCCCATGGCCTGCTGACCGGACTGGCCTGGTTTTCCTTCGACAGGCAGAAACATCGTTTTCGCCTGGTAAGCGTGCATCCCGAACACAGCGTCGAAGAAATCCGCGACCAGACCGGCTTCGAATTCGATTGTCCTGCACAAGTGCCGTTCACGCCCGCACCCGAGCCCGAAATACTGGCGCTGATCCGCAGCCGCATACGCAGGGAGATTGCCGAGACCTATCCGCGTTTCGCGTCGACCTTTGCCAACTGAGTTGAACCGATGCGCAGCCACACGCTACGGGAATCCCATGCTGCCTGAGCAGGATGCGTCCAACCTCACCCGGCGTGTCATTCTGGCGCTGCTGCTGAGCGCCCTGTTCATCCTCGGCTATCTGGTCCTGAACTGGTTCATCGCGCCGGCGGTCTGGGCGGCAATTCTGGCCTATGTCACCTGGCCCGCCTATGCGCGCCTGCGCAGCCTGATGCGCGGCCGTGCCACAGCCAGCGCGCTGGTAATGACTCTGTTGCTGACCACGGCCTTCGTGCTGCCGCTGTTGTGGCTAATCATCCTGATGCAACGCGAGTTCGTCCTCGCCTACCAGCTTGCCTCGGCCTACATGGCCGATGGACCGCACCGCCTGCCCGGTTTCATCGTGGGCCTGCCCTGGATAGGCGAACGGCTGCAGGATTTTCTCAATCACATCACCACCGACCCTATCGCGCTGCGCGAACAGTTGACGACTTGGGCCCGGCAATGGCAGGGCCAGATCGGCGATCTGATCGGCGGTGTGGGACGCAATGCGGTAAAACTCGGTTTCGCCCTGCTCACCGTGCTGTTCATCTATCGCGACGGGGAAAGCCTGCTCGATCAGGTGCAGCGGGTGTTGCGCCGCTTCCTGGGCGGACGCGTCGACAGCTACGTTGTCGCCATCGGCAACACCACCACGGCCGTGCTCTACGGGCTGGTTCTGACTGCATTGGCGCAAGGGCTGCTGGCAGGCCTGGGCTACTGGTTCGCGGGCGTGCGCGCGCCGGTGCTGTTCGGCGCGTTTACCGCGCTGATCGCGCTAATGCCCTTCGGCACACCGTTCGTCTGGGGCTCTCTGGGCGCATGGCTGTTGTTCACGGGGAATACGCTCGAGGGCATAGGCCTGCTGCTGTGGGGTACGCTGGTGGTAAGTTCGGTCGACAATCTGATACGTCCCCTGGTCATCAGCAGCGCCACGCAGATTCCGTTTCTGCTGGTGATGTTCGGTGTGATCGGCGGCCTCGCGGCCTTCGGCCTGGTCGGCATGTTCATCGGGCCGGTGATCGTCGCGGTGCTGCTGGCCGTCTGGCGCGAGTGGCTGGAAAACAAAGTTCAGGTCCCGAGCAACCCACCTCCCGCAGCTTGAGCAGCCAAGGAAACTGAAGCACCGGCCGGCGATGTCCGCTTCAACTGTCGCGGCCTTTCATTATGCGCAAGGGATTGTAGGCCAGCACGGTTTCGCCATTTTGATTGACTACCCGGTTCTCAGTGCGCACCAGCCCGCGCTTGCCTTTCGAAGTCTCGCGCACCTCGCTCACCGTGCATTCGACATGAATGGTGTCGCCGACGAAGGTCGGTGCCTTGACGTCCAGGCTTGCATGAAGAAATGCCAGCCCGGTACCCTGTATCATGGGCAGCAGCAGGCCCTCGGCACAGGAATAGACCAAGGCCGCCGGCACTATCCGCCCCGCGATCGCCATGCCTTCGCGATCCTCGGTATTGGTGAACAGTTCCTCGGTCAACCAGGACAGATTGACGAAATTCACCAGATCGGTTTCGGTGAGTGTGCGCCCTGCACTGCGGAAGCGATCGCCTACAGATAGATCATCCCAGAACGGGCCCATGCCCAGCAATTTCATGTCTTTTTCCATTTGCGCCTTCCAATTTCTGGCAGGTCGATGTTACCCTCCGATGCGCCGCTTGTGAATCCGGCACCAGACTTTTGATTGAACCACCTTGAGCAAAGAACTCAAACTGAACGCGCTGGATTTCGGCGCCCTCGTCCGCCCCGGCGACTCGGTGATGTGGGGCCAGGCGAATGCCGAGCCGCTGCCGCTCACCCAGGCGCTGATGGCGCAACGCCACGCCATAGGCAATTTCAAGGTGTTCCTCGGTATCACCTATTCCGACACGCTGAAAGCCGAATACGCCGACTGCATCCGCTTTTCTGCTTACGCCGGCACCGGCGCCAACCGCGCACTCTCCAAAGCCGGCAAACTCGACATCCTGCCCTGCCATTACTCGCATCTGCGCGATCTGATCGCAAGCCGCAGGCTGAAGGTGGACGTGCTGCTGCTGCAAGTTGCGCCGGCGAACGAACGCGGCGAATACAGCCTGTCGATCGCACACGAATACCTCATCCCGGCGCTGGAAGCCGCGCGCGTGGTCATCGCCGAAGTGAACGAGCAGGCGCCTTGGACCTGCGGCGAGCGGCCCGTGCTCGAGACCGACCTCGACTACATCGTGCGCAGCAGCCGCCCTCCGCTCGAGCTCGTGCACCCGCAGGCGGGCACGGCCGAGCTGGCGATCGCGCGCCACGTCGCCGGCCTGATCGAAGACGGTGCGACGCTGCAGTTCGGCCTGGGAGCCTTGCCTGAAGTCATACTCGCCGCACTCGCCGACCGGCGCGACCTGGGCGTGCACTCGGGCGCGATCGGCGATCAGGTCGCCGCGCTGATGCAAGCTGGCGTGATCAACAATGCGAAGAAGAGCATAGACCGCGGCGCCAGCGTCGCCGGCATCATGTTCGGCAGCAAGCGCCTGCACGATTTCGCCCACCGCAATCCGCAGATCCAGTTTCGATCCTCCGCGTATACCCACGGTCCCAGCGTGCTCGCTCAAATAGAGCGCTTCACCGCGCTCAACTCGGCGGTGGAGGTCGATCTCTCCGGCCAGATCAATGCCGAAGTCGCAGCCGGCGTCTATGTCGGTGCAGTCGGCGGAGCAGTCGATTTTCTGCGCGCCGCGCACTACTCCAAGGGCGGGCTGCCCATCGTCGCCCTGGCCTCGACCGCCGGCCGTCACAGCCGTATCGTCGCCAAACTGAACGGCCCGGTGAGCACGCCGAGGAGCGACGCCGGCATAATCGTGACCGAATATGGCGTGGCCGACTTGCGCGGTGCGACCCTCAGCGAGCGCGCGCGCAGGATGATTGCGATCGCCCATCCGGACCAGCGCGAGCAGCTTGCGCGCGACAGCCGCGAAAAAGGGGGATGAGGCTATGCCCGGATTTTTGCTGGTTCCGTTCTCAGCATTACTGCTCGTGTCGGCATCCCTATGCGCAGCCTCCGACTATGCCCGCGAAAAAAGATGGGAAAGCGAAATCACGCCGGGCATCGTAGTCGGCGACGCCGAATACCTGGTGCAGAACAACGGTCACAAGTTTCTCGGCATCTACACCGAGGCCGCCAATGCCAGGATGGGTGTGGTGGTGGTGCATGGCATCGGCGTGCATCCGGACTGGGGCATGATCGGCACGCTGCGGCAGCGTCTGCCCGACTATGGCTATGCGACCCTGTCCATCCAAATGCCGATCCTCGCGGCAGACGCCAGGCCCGAGGCATACGCCGCCACCTTTCCCGAGGCGGTAGAACGCCTGCAGCTCGCCTTCGCCTATTTGGCGAACAAGCGCCACAGGCGAATTGCGCTCGTGTCACACAGCATGGGTTCACGCATGGCTCACGCCTACATGGCTGCCAATTCATCCGCGATCAGCGCCTGGGCCGCGCTGGGCATGACCGCCCCGCCAGGCAATTCGGATGCCGCGAGAACCTACGAGCGCATCAACACGCCGGTACTCGATCTTTACGGTGCCAGGGATCTGCCGCAGGTGCTCGCAAGCGCGGCAAGGCGCTATCTGTCGCTCGCGGGCAACAAGCAATCGAAACAGGTGCAGATCTCCGCTGCCGATCATTTTTTTGCCGGCCGTGAAGACGAGATGGTAAAGGCGGTGAAAATATTTCTGGATGGCGTAAAGTAGCGCCTGCAATGCCGGAGCCCTCCTTGCCTTCCTTGCCCTCTGAGATTACCGCGGCGAACACGTCCCCCGCCGAACAGCTGCTCACACTCTACCGCAGCATGGCGCGCATCCGTGCCTTCGAGAACGCGGCGGAAGAAGCAAGTCGCGGCGGCGTTGCGGCCTTCGGCGCCGCTACCGACACGACTGCGCTGGTGCGCGGGCCGCTGCATCTTTCCACCGGCCAGGAGGCTGTGGCAGCCGGCGTGTGCGCGAACCTCGAGCACCGCGACTATCTGACCTCCACCCATCGCGGCCACGGGCACACGCTCGCCAAGGGTGCGGACACCACCGCGATGATGTGCGAGCTGTTCGGCCGCGCCAGCGGCACCAACAAGGGCAAGGGCGGCTCCATGCACATCGCCGATTTCGCCGTCGGCATGCTCGGCGCCAACGGCGTGGTCGCCGCGGGCATCCCGATCGCCGTAGGCGCGGCGCACTCGGCGAAAATCCGCGGCAGCAGCAGTATCGTTGCCTGTTTTTTCGGCGACGGCGCGATCAACCGCGGGCCGTTTCTCGAAGGGCTCAACTGGGCGAAGATTTTCGAGCTGCCGCTGCTGTTCGTGTGCGAGGACAACCGCTATTCGGCGACCACGGCAACGGACACCATGACCGCCGGCGCAGGCGCGGCCGCGCGCGCGCGCGGCATCGGCCTCCCGGCCGAAACCGTCGACGGCAACGACGTGCTGGCGGTGGACGCAGCGGCGCGCGAGCTGGTGGCGCGCATCCGCTCGAGCGGCGGGCCGCAATTCCTGCATGCCCTCACCTACCGCGTGAAAGGCCATGTTTCGGTGGACACCGCGGCCTACCGCGACCAGGGCGAGCTCGACAGCGCGCTCGAGAGCGATCCGATCAAGCTGGCCGGCCTGCGCCTCGCAGCGCTGGGCGTGAAGGCCGAACGCATTGCCGAAATCGACGCAGCGGCGCACGCCGAAATCGAGGCCGCGCTCGCGGCTGCGCGCGCGGCGCCCTGGCCCGCAATCGCCGAAGCTTATGCCGACATCCAGGACACGGGGGCCGCCCAGTGGCGCTGATCAACTATGCGCAAGCCGCCTGCCAGGCCCTGGCCGAGGCGATGCGCGCGGATGGGCGCGTGGTCGCGCTGGGCGAGGACGTGGGACGCGGCGGCATTTTCGGCCAGTACCGTGGCCTGCAGCAGGAGTTCGGCGCGGCGCGCGTGATCGACACGCCGATCTCGGAGGCGACCATCATGGGCGCCGCGGTCGGCATGGCGCTGACCGGCCTGCGCCCGGTGGTCGAAATGCGCGTCGTCGATTTCGCCCTGTGCGCGATCGACGAAATCGTCAACCAGGCGGCGAAGAACCGCTACATGTTCGGCGGCCAGGGCCGGGTGCCGCTGGTGGCGCGCCTGCCGATCGGCATCTGGAGCGGCTCGGCCGCGCAGCATTCGCAATCGCTCGAAGCCTGGTTCGCGCACATCCCCGGCCTGGTGGTGGTGGCGCCGGCAACGCCGGCGGACAACTACGCCCTGCTCGCCGCGGCGATCGCCTGCGGCGACCCGGTGATCTACATGGAGCACAAGGAATTGTGGGGGATCGAGGGCGAAGTGCCACCGCAGCATGCGGCCGCCCTGGGCAAGGCGCGCATCGCCCGCGACGGGACCGACCTGACGCTGGTCACCTGGTCGAGCATGCTGTCCCCCGCGCTTGTAGCCGCCGAACAGGCGGCGCAGCAGGGTGTGTCGGTCGAAGTGATCGATTTGCGCACCATCTGGCCCTGGGACCGCGAGACGGTCCTCGCCTCTGCCGCGCGCAGCGGACGCCTGCTGGTTGCGCACGAAGCGGTGCGCGCGGCCGGCTTCGGCGCCGAGGTGACAGCTACGGTGGCGGAAGAACTCGGCATCCCCGTAAGGCGTGTAGGCGCGCCGCGCATTCCGGTCGGGTATGCGCGCACGCTCGAAGACGTGGCGCGCATTTCCGCGGAAAAGCTGCTGCAGGAGCTGAATTTTTTCCTGTGCGGCGACAGCCATAGTCGGTCCATAGCCTAGCCCGTGGCGCCGTGATACCCTTTTATCTGAAAGTTAAACCGTAAAGGAGCGAAAAATGATGCGCAGAAACCTGTTGTTGATCCTGTCCGCGGCCGCCCTGGCGTTCGCGCTGCCCGCTGCCGCGCAGCAAGGTAAATACCAGGCCGAGTACCGGCTGTCAACGGTGGTTGGGACCGCTTTCCCCTGGGGCAAGGGCGGCGAGATCTGGGCCAATCTGGTGCGCGAGCGCACCGGCGGCAAGATCAACATCAAGATGTATCCCGGCACATCGCTGGTGGCCGGTGACCAGACGCGCGAATTCACCGCAATCCGCCAGGGGGTGATCGACCTCGCCATCGGCTCAACCATCAACTGGTCGCCGCAGGTGAAGGAGCTGAACCTCTTTTCGCTGCCCTTCCTGATGCCCGATTACGCCGCCATCGACGCCCTCACCCAGGGTGACGTTGGCAAGGACATATTCAAAATCCTGGAAAAGAACGGCGTGGTGCCGCTCGCCTGGGGCGAAAACGGCTTTCGCGAAGTCACCAATTCGAAGCACCCGATCCGCACGCCGGCAGATATGAAAGGCCTGAAATTCCGCGTGGTCGGTTCACCCATTTACAACGAAACCTTCACCGCGCTCGGGGCCAACCCGACGCAAATGAGCTGGGCCGACGCGCAGCCGGCGCTCGCCTCCGGCGCCGTCGACGGCCAGGAAAACCCGCTCACCATTTTCACCGCGGCCAAGATGCATACTATCGGCCAGAAAAACGTGACATTGTGGGGCTATGTCGCCGACCCGCTGATTTTCGTCGCCAACAAGGAAGTATGGGAAAGCTGGACGCCGGCGGATCGCAAGATCGTCAAGAACGCGGCGGTCGAGGCCGGCCGGCAGGTGATTCAGATGGCGCGCAAGGGCCTGATTGCGCCCGACCTGTCGACCATTTCCGAGGTCGAGAAGCTTGGCGTCAACGTGGTGAAACTCTCCGCCGGCGAGCGCGAGGCGTTCGTGAAAGCG